>JBBQLO010000006.1:0-34591 GCA_038327915.1 Parcubacteria group bacterium
TCCAGAGAAGAGTTCCAAGAAAAAATTGAAATCATGAACAACAAATACAAAAAATCACTCCGGTACAGGAGTGCGAATGAAGTGAGTAAAGAGTATGGTATACTGAAAGATTAACAGCTGGAGTTGCACTTCACCCCAGAATTTACAGTGCACCTCCACATATCACCATACATTATTTTTATAATTCTGTCAAATAAAACAATAGGGTTGACACTTAAATAGAAGTATAGTACCTTAATAAAGAAAACGGTTGGGCAAAAGTCAACCGTCAGTACACCAAAAGGAGAAGAAAATGGTTTTTGCAGGATTGGAAACGATAGTGGCTATCGGCACGATCGGTTTTTGGGTCATGTTGTTTGCCATCTCGTGTTGTATGGTCGGATTTTTGGAGTTTCGGAGAAGTGGATTTGCAACCCTCACTTTCATCCTTACTCTCTTCGTGCTCTCCAACCTCACAGGTATGAATGTGAACTGGTTCGTCCAGCGTTTACCATGGGTTGCTCTCTATGTGTTCCTCTATGTTGTCGTAGTGGGAGTACTGTGGGCAGTTTTTAAATGGTGGCGTAAAGTCGAAAACCTCGCACAAAAATGTAAGGATCTCAAATGCGAGTTCCTAAGAAAACACAGTATCGTTGACGGCGTCATTCCAACCGATCACATGGAGGAATGGCAGGGTTGGATACGAAACAGAGGAAATGGAACGATACATGGGTTGAAAGTAGAAAACGCGGGAATCGTTCCCCCTCATCCAAACGATTACAAAGAGGAAATATACCTCTGGATATTCTTCTGGCCGTGGAGTATGCTCTGGTTCGTCTTTGATGAACCTGTTCGCAAGCTGGCACGTGCTTTGTATCGGCGAATTCGTGGCAGTCTGGTCGCCATCAGTGAACACTCGTTCAAAGATATCAAGGGCGACTTTGCACCTCCTCCCGTGCAAGTGAGACGGGATAATGATTCGCCGATAGGGGGACGAAGGATTTATTGATCCCAATATAAGCGAAGGATTTTGCCTCACACAGATTAGCTTCACCGCTTCATCTGTGTGAGGCTTTTCTGTTATGTTTTTATTCCAGAAACAAAACTGTTTAGATATCGTTAATTTAAAAAAATGTAATTAAAATTATGATATAATGTCTTCTATATGGTTATCTTTGATGAAGACAAACAAAATAAACGTGTAGACGAGTTACGTAAACGCGAAGAAGAAGAACTTTCAGAAAGTTTGGCTGCTAAATACGGTCTGCCATACCTTGACCTAACCACAAACCCTATCAATATCGATGCACTTCGAGTTATTTCTGAAATTGAAACTCGTGAAGCACACATAGCAGTCTTCAACGAAGTGAACAAAACACTTTCTATAGGCATTCTCTCCCCCAACAATACTCAGACAAATGAAACTATTAATAAATTGAAAGAAAAGGGATATATAATAGAACTTTTTATGGTCTCTCATGCAAGCCTTAACAAAGTATGGAGTCGATACAAAGATCTCTCTTTTTCATTTGAAACTAAATCAGGGGCACTTGATATTTCAAATGATCAAATCACAGATTTCCTTTCCAAAGTTAGATCCATCCAAGACATTCAAACTCTCATTAGTGAAGTGTTGAAAATGAAAAAAAGCTATCGCATCTCACGCATATTAGAAATTATTCTTGCGGGAGCTATCGCTATCAATGCTTCAGATATACACCTTGAGCCAGAAGAAGCATATGTCCGCCTACGCTATCGTCTTGATGGATTACTAACCGACATTCTACAATTTGATCTTGAAACTTTTAATTTACTTCTCTCGCGCATCAAACTCATTTCAAATCTCAAGTTAAACTTAAAAGGTGCACAAGATGGACGTTTTTCTATTAAAATTAAAGACAGCGAAATAGAAATCCGCACCTCCCTCCTGCCTGGGGCATACAGTGAGTCTGTCGTTCTTCGTGTACTCAACCCAAATGCTCTCTCTGTACCTCTCGAAAACCTTGGTATTCATCCAAAACTCCTCGCTATCATCCTCCATGAGTTAACTAAACCAAACGGCATGATGCTCAACACCGGCCCGACGGGGAGCGGAAAAACGACTGTCTTATATGCATTTCTAAAAAAAGTACATACTCCAGAAGTTAAAATAATCACCATTGAAAACCCTATCGAATATCACTTACCCGGTATCGTCCAAACACAGACAGATGAAAAGAAAAATTATACATTTGTGGAAGGTCTTCGTAGCGCACTCCGACAAGACCCCGATGTTATCATGGTTGGAGAAATTCGAGACAGCGAAACAGCCGAAATAGCAGTCAATTCCGCTCTCACAGGCCACTTGGTTTTTTCCACACTCCACACCAACTCTGCTGCCGGTACATTTCCTCGACTGATCGACCTCGGTGTTAATCCAAAAATAATTTCATCAGCATTAAACATAACAATAGGACAGAGACTCGTACGCAAACTCTGCCCCGATTGCAAAAAGCAAATTCCTCTTGAAGGACGAGCAAAAGAAATACTCGAACGTATAGTAACAAGTATCCAAGACAAAACTTATTTAGAAGGGGTTGATACCACACACATGTGGAAACACGGCGGATGCGATTCATGTAACATGACCGGCTACAAAGGTCGTATTGGAATATTTGAAGCTATTTTTATGAATGAAGAGATTGAACAAATAGTACGCGAAAATCCAAGCGAGAGAGAAATAAAAAAAGCCGCAGAGAGTCAGCGGATGCTCGACATGCGACAAGACGGTGTATTAAAAATTTTGACTGGAGTCACCACTCTTGAAGAGCTTGAACGCATTGTTGATATTGATAAAAATTGAGGTTGTAATACAAAAAAGTCTTGCGAAAGACGTGTGTGTGTGAATAATTAAGAAAGAGAAATACGGAATACATTCACAATGTCAGCAAATGAAGAGTGGGTGATGAAACAAAACTAATTTGTTTCTCAAACGCATGAATCTCTAAGCAACACTTTTATAATAAATTAAAAAAGCTAAGTTTTTCACAAAGGATAATGCCAGCGACCACTACAAGAGTGGCACCAGTATGTCCTCGTAGAAAAAATCGTAACCCGTGAAGATTAGTTGCTTAGAGATTCATATGTTGGAGAACACTACTAAACTTCTGCTACACAATTGGCACAATTCTCGTTTTTCAATATACCCGACGTCATTTTGACCTCTTTTTAATTTCGCTATCAGTCTAGCATATAATAATTTTTATGTCAATACCGGAAGACAATCTATTTTTAGACACAACATTACGTCCTTCTTTGTGGGACGAATACGTTGGTCAAACAAATATTAAAAAGAACCTCAAAATACTCCTCACCGCTGCTTCAGAACGCAATCACCCGCCGGAACACATACTTTTTTATGGTCCTCCCGGACTTGGTAAAACCACTTTGGCACACCTCATTGCCAAAGAAATGAAAGCTCAAATGAAAGTAACTTCTGGTCCGGCTATTGAAAAAGTTGGAGACCTTGCGTCCATCCTTACCAATCTTTCTCCTGGTGATATTTTGTTTATTGATGAAATACATCGACTAAATAAAACTATAGAGGAAATTCTTTACCCAGCGATGGAGTCTGGTTCACTCGACATTATCATCGGCAAGGGCCCCTCTGCTCGAACCATACAGCTCGAGTTGCCACCCTTTACCCTTATTGGCGCGACGACCCGCATCGCCATGATTTCATCACCTTTGCGATCGCGTTTTTCTGGCGGAATTTTTAAGTTAGAATTTTATACCCACAAGGAAATAGAAAAAATTATTTCCAGATCGGCAAAAATTCTCTCCATCGACCTTGAAGAAAGTGCTTGCAGTGAAATAGCAAAACGGAGCAGATTTACTCCCCGCACAGCCAACTATTTTTTGAAACGTTGCCGAGATTTTGCCCAGGTTAACAAAAGCAGTTTGACCAAAAAATCGGTAGACGAAGCGCTGTCGCTTCTCGGTATAGACGAGGTTGGACTGTCTCCTGCCGATAGGGATATTTTGCATACCATAATCAACAAATTTGCAGGTGGCCCTGTGGGTTTAAATACCCTCTCTGCAGCGCTGTCTGAAGAAATGGCAACTATCGAAGAATTTAATGAGCCATACCTTATTCAACTTGGCTTTCTCGAGAGAACCCCGCGAGGACGTACTGTAACAACACGTGGGTACGAACATCTGGGATTACAATCTCCGACATTGTTGTAAATGACCTACTGGAACCAGGTGTACAACCTTTCAAAAAGACAAGAACTATTACGGAATACAGTAATGTTTTTGGTATTGAAAAATTGTGCGATGACGGCGAGGAAACAGATAACTGTTTAAATTTATTTGAATAAAATACCAAGAGAACCCAACTATCCCAATATTCGTATCGTGTAACAAATGAATCTATTGGAAAAAATTATAAATTAGACACTTTGCAGGCCGGCAAGTAGCCAGCTTTCTTTTTGCCTTTTTTATTTTTCCGAGTACAATAACTGTCATGAGTGGTCACAATAAATGGTCAAAAATTAAACGCCAGAAAGAGAAAACTGACGGCCAAAAGTCTAAAATTTTCGGTAAAATGGTCAAACTTATCACGACTGAGGCTAAAAAAGCTGGTGGCGACAAAAATTCACCAGGACTAAGAACGGCCATTGAAAAAGCCAAAGCTGCCAATGTACCAAACGACAACATAGAACGAGCCATCAAAAAATTCTCCGAAGGTGGTGCGACCATGGAAACCATCACCTACGAAGCATACGGTCCGGGTGGTTGTGCTATGATTATTGAAGCTTTGACAGACAATAGAAACAAAGCTGCACAAGAAATAAAATTTATTTTGAGTAGAAACGGCTGTGTGCTCGCGGGTATTGGTGCCGCTTCATGGGCATTCACCCACACTCCGGGTGAAGAATGGATTGCACAAAGTACTCTTCCCCTTTCAGAAGAAGACGGCGAGAAACTCGACAATCTCGTCGATGAACTTGAAGATAACGACGAGGTACAAGATGTATATACGAACGCGGAGTAAAGTACAAAATATGAAAATAATTTCGATTGACCCTGGGTATGAAAGACTTGGTATCGCCATAATTGAAAAAACCTCCCAAAATAAAAGTCCTTTAGTAAAGAGTCCGGAGGGTGACCCTCCGTTTTATCCACAAAGCCAGAAAGAGGTTTTAATTTTTTCTGAATGTTTTAAAACATCTGCGAAACTTTCTCACCACAAAAGGCTCACCCTTATTGGCGACAGAATAAAAGAGGTCATACACCAATTCAAACCTGAGGCCATGGCAACAGAAAAACTTTTTTTCAGTGGTAATCAGAAAACAGCCATGCTTGTAGCTGAGGCACGTGGGGTGATATTGTACGTCTGTAGCTCACATGCACTGGATATATTCGAATACACTCCGGCGGCAGTTAAAATCGCTGTCACAGGCTACGGAGCGAGTGAAAAAAGACAAGTTATCGATATGGTCAAAAAACTTATTATCGTACCAACAGACAAAAAATCTGACGATGAATTTGATGCTATTGCTATTGGTTTGACACATTTTGCAACCTATCGATCACCACAGAAAAAATAAAATAAAAAAGTTATCCACACAGTGTTTTAACACAAGCACTTGCATAAAAAATGTAATTTGATACAAATATCAAATTAAAGAAATTATTAATGTAAGGATTAAAAAATTAGCGTACAAAAAATATGGATGACCCATCATTAAAACCAGACGACGATGAACTTTCTGAGGATGACGATTTTATTTCACTGGGAGATAAAAAATCTAAAGAAATTCAAACGATTGACAGCGCCACAGACGAACCAGAATCACTCGACGCACTAGCTGATGAAGAGGAGGAACTACTTCCTGAAGATGGTTTCGACGATGTCGACCAATGGTAGAAAAACGTGTACAGCACGACAATAAAAAACTTCAATTAATTGAAGTTTTTTATTTACTTTGTATTATTTTTATAAATCTCCTTTTTCCTATTTTATACGTCCCTGGCAATGCCTTCGATTGCGGGTCTTGTATCTTCTTCCCTGAATCCATCTCAGTCACCGCTCCTCCTTCTACAAGCCGACGCCATTCTGCTTTTGACGTAATTATTTTTTCTGAAATTAACACATCAACAAATAACATGTCTGATCCAACTGAAACTTCAGTTATTTCATCTGGCACCCCACCTTGTGTAAAAGTTTTTTCGAAATTCTCTTGAGCTTCGGAAGACGCCGTATCTCCGTGATATATTTTTACAATTTCATGCGCTAATTTCATTTTTAAATCTTTTGGATTTTTTCCTTCCTGTAATTCTTTTTCAAAATTTGATATATCTTCCAAAGATGTATCAGTGCATAACACAAAATACTGAATAATTAATTCGTCTTTTATGGCCATAACTTTACCAAACATATCTTCATTGGTATCAAGAAGAGAAATCACGTTACCCCAAGAAGAAGACATTTTTCTTCCATCCGTTCCAGAAAGCATAGATACCGTCAATATATTCTGTTCCTTTTGACCATATCTTTTTTGAACAGTGCGCCCTGCTTTGACATTAAACAATTGATCAAATCCTCCCAACTCAACATCAGAGGAAACCATTACACTGTCATATCCTTGTAATGCAGGATACATAAGTTCCACAACAAATATGTCTTTTCCCTGCTCAAGTCTATCTTGAAAGTTCCTTCGTCGAGACATTTGTTGTACAGTAAAACATTCTAAAAGTTTCCCAATTTCAAACAAATTCATCTTACCAAGCCATTCCGAGTTATAACGAATCTCAGTTTTCTGTAAATCGATAATTTTACCTATTTGCACAAGATAGTCTTTGAGATTAACTTGAATCTCTTCGTCAGTCAGCATTGGTCTTTTTTCTAATTTATCAGACGGATCTGCAATCTTAGCGGTAAAATCACCAATAATAAGAATTATATGATGTCCGAGATCTTGAAAAGATTTCAGTTTCCGTAAAACCACTGCTCTACCTAAATGAATAGCGGGGCTGGTTGGATCAATACCTAGTTTAATCCGTAGTTGCTTTCCAGAAAGAAGATCACTTTCTAAGTGCTTTTTGATAAAGATATCCTCCGTTCCTCGATTTAAGATTTCATCTATTTTTTGTGAATCAGTAATTATATGTTGGTTTTTTTTTTGCTCTGACATATATCCACTCTAGCACATTTGTGGTAAAATGAGAAAATGCGAACAAAAAAATTTATTTTTTCTTTTCAGGCTACATATCGTGGTATTAAAAAATTATACCGACGTCATGGATGGAAAAAAATTGCAGTTTTTGCAGTTGCTTGCGGTTTTATGCTTGCAGGACTTCTCCTTATTTGGTTTTCTACTTTTCAAATACCAACTCTCGACGCTATCCAGTCTCGCCAAACAAGCCAATCTACCAAAATATATGACAACACTGGAAAAATTCTCCTGTATGATGTCTTCCAGGGTAAAAAACGCACAGAAGTGCCCTTAGATCAAATTTCTCCTTACATAAAAGAAGCGACTATTTCTATAGAAAATAAAAATTTTTATACCGACGGGGGAATCGAGCCGCTCGCCATACTCCGAGCACTGGTTATTGATATTACAACACTGCATTTTACTCAAGGAGCATCTACCATCACACAACAAGTGGTTAAAAACCTTATTCTGACAAATGACAAAACTGCTACAAGAAAATTGAAAGAACTTATTCTTTCAATTAAACTTCAAAAAATAATGAGTAAGGACGATATTCTCTCAATGTATCTCAATGAAATGCCCTTCGGTGGTCCTGTATATGGAGTTGAGCAGGCAAGTGAAGATTTTTTTGGCAAAACAGCTAATGATGTAGATGTTGCCCAGGCCGCCTATCTCGCTGCCTTATTACAGGCCCCATCTCGATACTCCCCTTATGGCAGCCATAGAGGGGCACTGGATAGTAGAAAAAACCTTGTTCTCAAAGAGATGCACAATGACAACAAAATTAGTGATAATCAATACAACACTGCAATAAATGAAAAAGTGGAATTCCTCCCAAAAAATGCAAACAGTCTCAAGGCTGCACATTTTGTCATGTTTGTCATCGACTACTTACAGCAAAAATACGGTCAAGATGTACTCGAGCAAGGGGGGTTAAAAGTTGTTACCACTCTCAACTACGATCTTCAAGCAAAAGCAGAATCTGTAGCAAAACAATACGCCGATTCAAACAAAAAAACGTTCAATGCTTCAAACGATGCATTTGTCGCTATTGATCCTAAAACTGGTGGAATAGAAACAATGGTAGGATCTCGAGACTATTTTGATAAAACAATTGATGGACAGTTCAATGTTACTACAGCCCATCGCCAACCAGGATCAACCTTCAAGCCTTTTGTATATGCGGAAAGTTTCATTAAAGGTTACACTCCAGAAACAGTCCTTTTTGACGTTCCAACGCAATTTACAGCACACTGTGCGCCAGAAGACACTACAAGTAAAAACGGGTGTTATTCTCCTGGAAACTACGACGATAAATTCCGCGGACCAATGACTCTGAGAGAAGCCTTGGCTCAATCAATCAACGTACCCGCTGTGAAAATTCTCTATCTTGCAGGTGTCCAGGATTCTATCAACCTAGCCACCAACATGGGCATTCAAAGCCTTGGTAAAGCAACCACATATGGACTTACTCTTGTGCTTGGAGGAGGTGAAGTCTCCCTTCTCGACATGACCTCTGCCTACGGAGTCTTTGCAAATGAAGGTATTAGAAACCCATACACCCCCATCATATCAGTGCAGGACAAAAATAGTATTTTCCTAGAACAAGCTGTTTCGCATCCAACTCAAGTGCTTGATACAGAAATCGCTCGAAAAATTTCAGATATTCTCTCTGACAACATTGCTCGAGCACCTCTCTATGGAACAAATTCTGCCGTATATTTCCCCGACCGACAGGTTGCTGTCAAAACAGGTACGACCAACAACTATAAAGACGCATGGATTATCGGCTATACACCGTCCATAGTCGTCGGTACGTGGGCAGGAAACAACGACAACACAGCAATGAGCCACAAGGTCTCTGGACTCATTGTAGCGCCCATGTGGAGGGCTTTCATGAACGATGTATTAAAGACGGTACCAAATGAAAGTTTTACCAAACCACTTCCCGAAAGTGATCCGAACCTCAAACCAATACTGAAAGGAGAATGGCGTAGTGGACAGATAAATCAACAAACAACATCTGGCGAACCTGTCGGTATTTTAGACCCACCTATAAACCCAACTCCCCCGATTGATTCTTCAAGCACTTCATCTGCGACACAGAACTCAACACCAACCTACTCTGGAGGAGTGCACTCTATTCTCTATTGGGTCAATAAAAACGACCCTCGAGGTCCAGCACCGACAAATCCTGCAAGTGACTCTCAATTCACCAACTGGGAATACGCTGTGCGTCAGTGGACAACAAGCCACGGACTTTAACAAAAAATCCACTATCTCACATCAACTATTTTAATAGAGGATAATTTTTCTATATCATCCAGAATTGCTTTTTTTGATATAAAAATTTTATTCTTAAAAGCTGAGGAAGTTTGAACATAAATAATATAATTTTTTATTTCTAATACTTTTATCGGAATATCTAATCCTGTATTTTTTTTTATTATTTCAATTATCGTTTTTTTTATATCTTCGTCTGAAGTAATTTTTTTTGAAAACTTTTCTAAAAGATGTGAGATGTTATACATATATAAATCCTCTCATTTATTTCCTACTTATTCATAGGCATAACAAGATATGTGAAAGATTTTTCAGAAACTCCTGTTATAACCATTGGTCTATTTACATCAACAAAAGAAAGAGTAACACTGTCACTGTCTATAGATTGAAAACAATCGACAATATATTTATAGCTAAAATTTATAGTCAATTCTTCTCCTTTTATTATTGCATCTACAGACTGTATATTCTCCCCCACATCCATATTTTTTGTGATAATTTTAAAAGTTTTATTTTTTGGAGACATTTCAAAAGAAACTCGACTAAATTTATCGAGAAAAATATTTGATATTTTCAAGGCAGAAATTAAATCTTGCTTCAGGACTATCACTTCTGTTTTTGTTTCCTTTGGAAGGAGTTGTTTATATTCGGGAAAAGTAGCATCTACTACCCGAGAAGTAAGGTAAAGATCGTTGTGTAAAATAGCAATTTGATTTTGATTGAGCAATACATCTACCTCACCAGTAGCTCCATCAAAAGTGCGAATAATCTCAACAACATTTTTTGAAGGAATAAGAATTTGGGTAAAATCCTTATGTTTTTTGACGTTAATTTTTTTCTCTGCAAGTCTAAATGAATCAGTCGCGACACACACTACCTGATCTTCTTCTGAATACACCAAAACACTACTTATTGCAGGCCGTATAGTTGATTGAGAAGCACTATACACAACTGACTTGAGACCTTTGACAAGATCTGTAATGGTGAACTTCAATGGTGCAACCGTAGATACTTTTGGAATAATAGGAAAATCATCAATGGGAAATGATTTAATTACTGATTCTGAATGTTTTGTAGATACTTTTAGATTTCCACTAACAACTTCAAGAGTGATGTTTTTATCATGAGTCAAGTTTGAAATAAAATTATTGAGTACTGACCCCACAACCGCCACTGTGCCGGGAGTGGTTACTTTAACAGGCAGAGTTATTTCCATTCCGAGATCGAGGTTGGTTGAGCGTATCGTTAACACTGAGTCATGAGCTTCAAGTAAAATGCAGCTCAAAATAGGTAGTGTTACATTTTTACCTGTAATACGTTCCGCTTTGGAAATAGCATATGCTAATTTTTCTTTAATACATTCTATGTTCATTTTTTTTAATTACACTCTATTGTAATAATTGTATCTATTTATTTAAAAAAGACTTTTATTACTATTATATGTGTGGATATGTGGATAAGGCTATTTAATGTACGTATTTAGCCATATTCTATGATTTAAATATTTCGGATTAGGTGGGGATAGTATTTTATACCATTATTTTTTAATATCGTGTATCCCCACTTTCTCCACTTTATTAACTTTGTATCCGCACGTACTCCATATGTTATACACCGTCTTATCTACATACTATACACAAGTTTTTAAACAAGTATAGAGCGTAATTGAGTAATCTCTTGACCAAGTATTTCGTCAGACTTTAATTCATTTTTTATTTTCTCACACGAATGCATAACGGTTGTATGGTCTCTTCCTCCTAATTTTTCACCTATTGCAGGATATGAAATATTAAACTCCTCCCGAAGAATGTACATAATAATCTGTCGAGGTTTTATAATCTCCTTTTTACGTGTTTTGTCGTATATAAGTTGCTCTTCTATGTTATAAAATTCAGCAACCGTTTTTACCACTTCTTTAGCAGAAATCATTTTTTTAGGTTTTGTGTTTGTTTTAACAAAATTTTTTACCTCAGAAAGTGACAACTCTTTTTCCTTGAGTTGTGACTGACAAATGATTGAATTAATAACACCTTCTAATTCACGTATATTACCTGTTACAGAATATGCCAAGTACTCGACTACTTCTTTTGAAAATGGATACAAACTTACCGATGCTTTATTTCTAATGATGGCCATGCGGGATTCATTATCTGGAGTTGGAATATCAACAGTCATACCAGCTGAGAAACGTGATTTAAGTCGTTCTTCCAGATCTTGAATAAGTGATGGATGTTTATCTGAGGAGAAAATAATCTGTTTGTTATTTTCATATAAATGATTAAAAAGATGAAATAGTTCTTCTTGAGCTTTCATTTTTCCAGAAAAAAATTGAATATCATCCATAATAAGAACATCATATTTACGATATTTTTCCTTAAAAAAGTTTGGTTTGTTGAGCTGGAGGGCATTTACATATTCTTGAAAGAATTTTTCCGAAGTTGTGTAAAAAACTTTTCTATTTGTTGTGTGCTTCAGGTGGTTACCGACAGCTTGGATGAGATGAGTTTTACCATGACCCGTTCCCCCATACACAAAAAGTGGGTTATATACTATCCCTGGTTTTTTAATAACAGCTTGTGATGCCGCATGAGCAAATTCATTGAAAGGTCCTACAACAAAAGATTCAAACGTGTAGCGTGGGTTGAGATTGTCTTCCTTGTTGATATATGAGTCGGCGATAGGAAACTCTTTATTAATATGAGAAGGTTTTTCAACTACAATTTCTTTGTTTTTATCTTCTTTTGATATGACATAGTGTAAAGACTGAATACCTCCTGAGAGTGCGCGAAGTGATTTGAGAATTGTGTTATGAAATTTAATTGAAAGCCATTCTTGTACAAACGGGTTAGGAACAGCAAGATAGGTTGCCCCCTCTTCTTGTCTTATAATGTAAGTATCCTTAAACCACATGGTAAAATTTGTCTTGGAAAGCGAAAGCTCCATCTCAACAAGTACACTATCCCATAGTTTTTTATTTTCAATCATGTGTATCTGTTATATTTTATGGATTAATAATTAGTGAAGTTTTTGTGTTACACACTATATAAATTAAGCATCACTTCAATAGTATGATTAATAGTATATAGGGTAATAAAAATTATAGTACTTGTTAAAAATGGCCGTATATGTTAATAATATGTGTACAAGATGTTATTAAATGGATGGTAAGGATAATTAGACATCTGACAATGCACCACTATGTCAAAAACATATCAACCTAAAAAAAGAAAAAGAGCAAAATCACATGGTTTTATTGCCCGCTCGAGGTCAAAAACTGGTAAAAACACCATTCTTCGTCGCCGTAGAAAAGGTCGCACCGCACTCTCCACAGTGTAAACTGTCTCACAAAAATGTTGCCTAAAAAGAGACGAATTCCTCGAAGTGAATTCCATTACATTCTCTCTCACAGCAAACGCATCAACTCTCTCCATTTTATTTTATATATCTGTCCTTTTGAATCAAAAAATCAATCTGGATCAGTGGCCCAAGTTGAGAGTCGTTTTGCTTTTTCTGTATCAAAAAAAATTTTTAAGAACGCTACAAAACGGAATCTCTCTCGACGACGCGGATATTGTGTTATACACAAAATAATTAACACAATTTATCCTGGATATTTTTTCTTTTTTTCTTATAAAAAATCTCTCCAACCTCTCTCTTTTGAAGATGTTCAAAATGAAATAACCCACTTACTCGCTTCTTTTCGTGTTGTTGTGTTATGATACCTACATGTTTTCAACACTTTGGACGATCATAATAACAAAACCTCTTTATAATGGCCTTATTTTTCTTATGCACTCACTCCCTTTTGCAGATGCAGGGATTATAGTTATTATTTTTACTGTTATTGTTAAACTTATTCTTTTCCCTTTGTCAGTTAAAGCTTCAAGGGCACAATTGCAGATGAAAAGTATAGAGAAAGATTTGGCTGCTATAAAAGAAAAATATAAAGAAGATAAAGCAGAACAATCCAAACAAACAATAGAATACTACCGCGCCCATGGTATCAATCCATTTGCCAGTTTTTTTATACTTCTTATTCAACTTCCTATTATTATAGGCTTGTATAGAGTTTTTCTTCACTCAGGCTTGCCAGTTATAAACACAGCACTTTTGTATCCTTTCGTATCTGCACCGAGCTCGGTACATATGATGTTTTTGGGGTTAATCGATATCTCTCACAAGAGCCTTGTGTTGGCAATTCTGGCTGGTGTTACAACATACATTCAATTTCATGTTGCCAACGCTTCACAAAACACATCGACGGGCACAGGTACTCAAGCTGACATAGCAAAAGCAATGGCTGTCCAGATGAAATATATATTTCCCGTTATAGTTGTTTTTATTTCATATAGTATTTCAGCAGCAGTAGCTATTTACTGGATTACCAGCAATCTCTTTGCTATTGGACAGGAAATTTACATAAAAAAGAAATATCACAAAGATGTGGTGGTGGTGTAGCTTTTGAAAATTTCAGAATCACCTCTCAGAATCTCATCGAAAACACATGCGTTTCAGGCACATTGCATAGGAGTTTAGAAAACAAGGACACAGGCGTGAGTGGCACACACCGAGGACATTATTTTCTTGAACGACGAGCATGAATAAAATTTTTATCAAAAAATTATTCTGGTGCCGGAAACGTATGCGTTGAGAGGAGATCGGGATATCTTCTACTCTACTTACTCAAATCTAAACTCCACAAACTTCCATTTCTTTTGTTTATAAATACAAGATATTGTTCACTCTCTCCGAGAATAGGTTTAATGACATCCACACTCTCCCCCGCATCAGTTGTGAGACTTTCAATAATATTTGAGGTGCCAGTCGTAAGGTCGTATTTCCAAATGTCGTCGGTATATTGTGCTGTTCCCATGTACCATCGAGTGAGGGACGATCCGTCGAGTGTTTCTTCAGGAACTGCACAGTAGACAATTGTATTATTTTTTTTGCTCCAAACACATTTCTCTGGAAATGTGGAGGGAGTCATCGGTAGTGCCGTGTGGCGTGTAACAGCATAGTTTGCCATGGTTAGCGAACTATTTTGTGAAAGTGTCAGTACACTATTTCCATCTGGACTTATGAGAGTAGAAAGCCCTGCAATATTTCCAAGTATTTTTCTTACTCCCCCATTTGATGTATTTATAAAATACAAATATCCGCCGATGTTTGGATATGGTTTTGTCGTAAGAGCTACGAGTGATCCGTTTACAAATTGGGGCAATAATTCAGTCACAGGTGACTGCCATATTTGCCTACGTATCTGTTGCCCGTTTGAGTACCCTTTTTTATTCTGGGGAGTGAGAATGTATCCTGTTGATCCATTTTGATCGACGTTGAGATAAAAGAGACTTGTGCCCCACATGGAGACGGTTTGGATTCCTGAAGGTAAGAGAGTTCCCACTACATCAGATCCGATGTTTGATGTATTTGTTCCTGCGTATGGGGTAGACGTTGCGATTTTAACAGACAAGAGGTATGTGTTAATACTTTGGTTGTCCTCCTTGAGGTATTGTGCCACAAGTGTATCGCTTGCTGTACCCCAGTTTGCGTCATAGACAGAAGGAACTGTTGTGTTGGAAATTCTACTTTGCTTTGTGGAAAATAATTCCGTTTCAAAAATATGTCCAGTGGATTTTTCTATATGTCGAAGTGTGGTTACCTGTGTATTGTTTATTTTACTATCAAAAATGCCTACTCCTGCGACAGGTTCTGATGAGATTTTGCGTAGTTTTACATTAAAATTGTTTTGAGGTTGTGTGGGTCGCTCGTCGAGTATTGGCCGAGCACTGCTGGTGGTTGTGGTGCTCGTCGGACCACTACCGAAAGGAAAGAAGTTTTTAAAGACTGAAGGAGATCCAAAACCACTGTGTGTGGCGTTTGATTGAATAAGAAAATAGTAGGCTACCAATGAAGCAAGAAGGATTCCGAGAGCGATAGCTATGATAATAAAGAATTTTTTAGACATTTTAATTACACTTTAATTATAGATAACGTGCCAGTGTGGAGGATTACTTTCTCGAAGGTATGCACCAGCACTTCCGTTTATATTAACGTAGTATACTGGTCCGAGTTTAGTTTGTACTGTTTTTGTGGAATGTGATGTAATGCAGTTATCTAAAGCTGTATTGCCGTATCCTAAATCGAGAACCGGATCGTTTTGACCATGTGTGACATGCCCTCCTTCCGTTCCGCCTGTTATTACTATTGCAGTCTTACAGACCTTTTGAAGCGTTTCCACTCCCATAACAGCTGCCACAGGCAAATCATTCAAATTTGTACATCCTTTTGTTCCTCCATTTGTGCAAGGACCATTTTGGGTGTTAATTTGACCACCACTGTCATTATATAACTTGTTTTTAGTGGCCAGACTGTCTGCTTTTTGAGCATCTGTCATTGAGTATCCCGGTTTAACATTTCCATTTGATCCCGCACTGTCTCCACCTAAAGGGTTTACCGCTATCACCCCCGCAGGTAAGTTTTTCAGTTCTGGTTTTACGACATTTAAATCAAAATTAAGAATTTGAGGGTTGATGGTGTAGAGGAGTATGTACGCACCTATAACCAAACCGAGTCCGTAGAGGGCATTCTCAATATGCTTTCTCCCCTCTTCTTTTTTAAAAACAGCGTCGGTAGTCATGTATGTAAATCCACCATAACTAATAACCAGAAATGCGAGGACGGCTGCTACACCAATTGATAAATTAAATACTGCCGGTAGATATTTTGCTAGAGTGGTTTTGCAAGATTTTTTATCTTCTCCCGACCCGAAACTCGATGATTCTACATTAACACAGTCAGTTGTGTGGGGAAGTGGTACAAGCGTTGTATACTCCCTTGTTGCGTTTTGGGCATGTATTCGGGCAGAAGGTAAAAAAGCAAAAAGTGCGAGTGTGAGTAAGATGTAGATCTTTTTTGTATGACCATTCATAATATTTTTTATTTAATTTTTAGCAGCTTCCCCAAACTGGATGTTAAAATTTGTTGAGGCGAGTTGTAGTATTTGGTCGGTATTTTCTACAGACAAAGAAATATTTGATGTACCACTGACACCTTCTTTTTGTCTGAATATGCGGGACACTTTTGTGGTGTCTTCATCTATGGGGACGCTGTTAATACTCCATTTGTATGAAAGTAAGGGTGTATATGGAGATGTCACGCCAAAAAAATATGGTTCTGCTACGACTTCAATCTCTTTTGAATCAAAAAGAGAAGACGTGTTGGTGAGCGCTTTCTGAAATTGAATTCCCAATGTCGGGTGTTTTTCATAGAGCAGTACTGTGGGGTCGACGGGGGTGACGATTGTTTCAGCAGACCCAACGGCGTCTGAAGCAGGAGAGGTCACGTCCACTTGAATGTCTAGTGGGCGAGAGATGATGGAACTTTGTAGAGTGTAGGTATTTTTACCATATCCAGAAAAGTCAGCAATGACACTACCGTCTCGAGTCCATTTATATATAAAATTATCAGCAGGTATTTCCTTTCCTGCACTGTTTGTAATGTGGGGCAATGCTATAAATGTAATTCTATCCTCATAACTAAATAAATTTTTTCCTTTATAAAATGGTGGAGTGTGACCACGGGCTTGCCAGATAAGGTCTACTTCAGTTGGGTGGATAGGATATGACTTAGTAACAACTTCACCTTGTTGGGTTTTTACGGTAATACGGAGAGTTGTGGTTGTGTTAGTGGACCCTGTTGTAAATGAAAACGTTTTAATTCCTTTACCTGTGCTCAATATTCGCCCCCCGACTGCCCAGCTTATAGTAGCTGCGTCGAGGTTGGTGTCAAAACTTTCGATACTCGCATTTACATTTTGGTTTGAAGCAGGATTTTCTGGGCTAAGTGTGAGTGAAATTGAGGTTGGGAGGAGTGTGTTAAATTGGGCTAGGGCTAGACGGGTATCTCCGAATGTTAGTAAAATTATCAACAGCTCTAATCCAAAAATTAAATAGGTAGCATGTTTCATTGTATTCATTGTAGCATAATCACCTAAGAGTCAAAGGCTGTTATGCTTTAGTAGGAGTTTTGTTTAGATTTGCTAATTCATTTTTAATTCTTTCTTGATTTGCTTTAGCTTGTTCTCCTTTTTGAACGACAGCTCCAAGTGCCATTTTTCCACCGGGAACTTTTGATATTCCTTTTTCAACTTTTGATTGTAAATATAAAGCTAAAATAGTCGCAGTTTCTGAAAAAACATCTAAAAAAGGTATAAAATCTGAAATAAACCCAATAATCATTGTTTTACGAGAATATTTTGCCCCTAACATTTTAAACCATAACCAGAATGTGGCAAATGCAAACCATCCAACTGCGATGGCCATAATTTGACCTATAAAGGGAATAAATTGAAGCAGTAACTTTAATAAATCAAAAAATACAGCAGTACTTCCCATAAGGATCCATTGAGTAGTGCTGGCTTTGTCTGACTCTTTTTCTTCTGGCATATTGTTAATACTAGTTAGTATAATGGTGAATTTATTTACTATCCTCCAACTCTTTTTTAGCAGCTTTAATAGAGAGAATTTGTGATGGGTCGGAGGTAATAATTTGGTCTTCTGTGTACGAAGCGATTATTTTAATAGCCACGTGTTTGAGACCTGCAAAGAAAATACCTTCACCGACGTCAGACTCGAGAAGTAAATATTTTTCTTCGTCTGTTAGGTTGAATGTTTTTTGAAGATTATCAATGGTTGTAGCGGATTGCTTTAAGAGGATTTGAATGGAGGAGTTGGTAATAATAGGTGTGCCGTATGGTGATTTCAAAAAGTCATCCACATCTTGTGTAATGGTGGCAAGTCCGAGGAAATATTTACGTCCTCGTTTTGCAAGTGAAAGGAGAAATGATGCGGTGTCTTCTGATTTCATCATCCACCACGCTTCGTCGATAACGAGTAGGCGCTTTTTAAGCTTTTTACGGATCATGTTCCAGATATAGTGCATGACGATGTACATAGCTATTGGCTTCAGTTCGTCTTCCATATCACGCAGTGAAAAAACCACAAATTTTTTGTTGATGTCTACGTTTGACGGACGGTTTATAAACCCAGCCCACGTACCACGGGTGTATTTAGTGAGACGTTGTGCAAGTGACTCCCCTCCCTCCATCCCAGAGAGAACAAGTTCAAAGTCAGACATGAGTGGAGGTTCGACATTGGCAAAATCTGAGTCTGCAGTGATGTCTTTTAAGGCGTATGTTTCAGTAATTGCTCGGTCGATAATTGCATCTTCTTCTGGAGTCAGTCCTGCCATCATAATGCGGAAAAGTCCGACAAGGTTGATAATATTGGAACGTAGTACGTTGGCAAAAGATTCACCCTCACCCGGCGTAGGTAGTTCAAATGGATTGATATGGTGCTCAGAATTGAGTGAAATGTTAAAAAATCTACCACCCACAGCTTCTGCCATATATTCATATTCTTTTTCTGGATCGATTACGATAACATCCGTTTCAAACATCAGTGTGCGTAATATTTCCAACTTTGTCAGGTATGATTTACCTGAACCACTTTTAGCAAATAAAATAGAGTTGTAGTTCTCCAATGAAAATCTATCGAAGAGGACAAGTGAAGAGTTGTGGCGATTTATTCCATACAAAATACCCTTGTCTGAAGTAAGGTCAAAAGAAATAAATGGAAACAGAGACGACAAGGGTGAGGAATTAAGTTTGCTGTAGACCTTGAGTTCATCTGTGCCAATAGGTAAAACTGTTTTGAATGCTTGTTCTTGTTGGAAAAGTGCTGGTTTGACATATACAAGCTTTGACTCAAGTATTGATTTAATTTCAGATTCTGTTTTATCCAGTTCCCCGTCTGAGTCAGCATATATGGTAATATAGAGACCAACATCAAATAGTTTTTCTTGTGCTTGCTGAAGTTGATCACGCAAGTTTTCCAAGTCTTGGTATGCGGTGTCGAGCATGGGGTTACGGACTAAACCTTTAGCTTCGCGGGTATTGATTTGGCTTTGAACCTCTGCTACTTTTTTCTGAAATGTTCGTAGTACTTGAGCCGTCTCTATGGGTTCAATAAAAATAGAAACATCAAACACTTTGTCGAGGTTGATGATCGGGGCAAACCAACCCTCAGAAAGAAAACGTGGATACGAAATAATAAAAAAACTACGTAGAACTTTTTCACCCAAATTGATTTCTTTCGGAGTTACTTTCAAAGCAGAAGGTGCAATGATGTCTTTCAGTTCAAGAGCACCAGATTCGTAAATTTCTTGCGGCAAAATAGAGCTTATTTTTGTCTCTGGTTTTTTTGTTTGTAGAAAGTCAAAGAGTCCCATAAAAATGTTGTGCTGTTATAGTAGCTCTGCGTTAGGAGATCTTAATTGGTTTTTCTGTATCTCCTGGATTAAATATTTTATAAAAAAGTTCGATCACTTCTTCTGTTCCTAGCCGTATTACTCGAATGCCACACCGTACAAGCCCTTGTTCTACCACTGACACTCGCTGTTCAAGTTGGGTGCGATTTTCCTCGAACGTTGCGTCTTTTTCTTTGAGGGCATCACTTTTTGATTGGTGAGAAAAAAGTCCTCCGCCCATAGACCCTGACACCTTAATAAGGGCAGGATCGTATGGAACGACGATAAAAAAACTTTTTGTCATGATGTTTGTTGATTCAGTGAATTTATTGATGAATTCAATGTATTCTCGAGTTTGTATTTTCATCAAATCATTCATTTGTTCTTTGTACTGTTCCTCAAGGAGAGCAATGTAAGGGCGAATGTCCAGGCGACGAGATTCGATGAATATTTGTACGGAAAAGTCTAAAGAGTTGAGAAAGTCCTGAAATTGAATGATAATTGCCTTACGTTCATCTTCAGCTTTTAAAGAAAAGTTGAGTGATGATGCGAGAACAATGGCTCGCATGCTGTCATCTTTGAGAATAACCACACCGTCGCGGACTTCTTTTATCGGAACAAATTCTTGAGTTGCTTTTGAAGATACAGCCATGGCGTCAGTATATCATGTTTATTTTTTATTTTGTGGTTTTTCCCCCCTCACCTGTCAATGGATTGAGATTTTCATTGATGTCGAGGCTCCATGACAGCTCTTTTAGTTTACTATCAGAGAGTCGGGGAACATAAACCTGTTCCGGAGTTTGATCTTCTGTAGTTTTTTCTTCAACTTTCTTTTCTTGTTTCTTCCAGATGTATAAATTTTGTTTGCTATAGTACATTACAGCTGCTTCGAGAAAATCAATAAAAGGTTTGTTGTTTATTTTGTAGAAAGCTAAGGCAAGGGAAAGTCCCACGATGACCGCCATGGGGATGAGGGCAACGAATAGAGGTAAAAAATGAAACACTATAAAAGCCATTCCTCCTCCCCCCGCGAGGTAGACAAACTGCTTCAAGGTAAAAGGTCCAATGATTTTGTCTTCTATGTCTATAAATTGTGGGACCTGAAAGCGCATAGTGTTTAATTATATAATTTTTATTTTCGTTTATTCCAATGTCTCGCGGTATGGGTCGGCACTGTAAGATTTGGTCGGTCTATTTTCTATTTTGCTACTTTGCCACGGTTTTTTCACTACGTTTTCCTGCGGGATCTCAATTCCAGGGAGATTGGCGGGTGGATTGTGAGAGGTATTTTTGTCAAAAGATGGAGAAGGGTTTGTGTGGGTCACATGTCCGACGGGTACAACGTCTGGGGCTGGCGGCACATATCGTGGTATAGAAATAGCTTCTTCGCCAAACGCGAGGGTAGCACCAGGAATGTAGGAAGAATCTTCGTCAGTCACACTCTCCATTGCGACCGGAAGATGTGCTGTTGATGCAGTGCTCGTGGTAAAACTTGCTTTCTGCGTGTTATTTTCATAGCCGGACACTGATATTGATTCTGTTAACGGTAGAGACACAGGTCGCGGCACATCGTGAGCAAATTCCCCTATTGCAACAGATGGTAATATGTCCGGAGGAATTTCAGGGACAGTTGAAGATGAATAGATTAATTTTTTTTCTTCCTCACTCCTTTTGCTTGTTATAAAATTCATACCATATTCAAATACTCTTTTATCTAATTCTTCAAATATTTGGGTTGCAAGTAACTGAGAAATTTTTAATTCACACATTAGTACTTCTGTCAGAGTATCTATTTTTTCAATACCTGTAAATATATATACAACGGTATCGATAAGGATGTTTTGTTGCTCAGGGTTCAGAGAGTATTTATGTGCAATTTCTACACACTTTTCCTGCCAGACGCCTTCTTCAATAAAGTCGCTGACTTCTGGGGGCAGTGTGGCTATGTATTCATCAGCTATTTTTTGATCTTCAGTTTCCATATTGTTTATTCTTCTTCAGCTATTTTTATGGTTTCTTCAATTTCTTCCTCTGTTAAAGTACCCTCTTTTGTTTTTTTTGCTAACTCCATCTTCCTTTCCTTTGTTGCTTTTTTTGGTTTTCCTGTCGATCCTCGGATTTTACTTGCGACAGCTCGTCTCTGGTCTTGTGTCAGAATATTAGTGCCGAATGGTGCAAATATAAATCTAGCAGCATTTTTCACTCTTTCATAGTCTGTTGCCACCGCTACACTATATTTCAACTCACTTACCTCCTCTGCTTTTTTACTGAGATTTTTTTCAATTCTTTCTATTTCGTTTTCAATAATTTTCTTTTCTTCAAGTGGGGCTGTAAGTTTTTTTCTTTCTAATGCAGCCTTTTTTTCATCGAGTATGTCAATTTCTTTTTGCGCATCTTCAACTTCTTTGTTTCGAGTACCGGGTCTATCGAGACTGTCTGCATAAAGAGCGGCACGAGTTTTGAGTATACTGTCTGCTGTTGTTCCTTTGATTTCCTTCTCTTTTTTATCGATATTGTTTCCTGTAGATTCAATAGATTTTTCTAACATAACTCTCGCGTGAACCGGTGCACCCTTAATCTTCTCATAGTTTTCAAAATCTGTTTTACGTGATTCCCATTTTTGTTTTAAGTTTTCAATTCCACCTGTTTTAATACCCATTTCTTTGTCAAGATCTGCTATTTCTTTTTTAATAGCAATTTTACTTTCTTCAAGTACCGCATTTTTCTGTTTTTCTTCGAGTTCTTTTTTCTTCACACCCATTGTATCTATTTCTTTTTGAGAAGTTTCATATACTTCTTTTGCCTTGACAGCTTCCGATGCTTTTTTACCATCGTCTGAATTTTTCCATGCGTCTGAATTAAGATATTTTACTACACGTTCTTTTTCTTTTTGTTCGCTCTTTTTAAATTCATCACTATTTAATGTTTCTTTATCTCGACTTATTTTCACCCTTAAATTATCCTTCTCTCTTTCTAGTTTCCTCTTAACATCTTGAACGTGGTCATCTGAAGGTTTAAGTGATTTAATATATTCCTCTTCTTTTTTCTCTCTATCTGCTTGTGATCCTTTAAAACCACCTTTTCCTGCTTTGTCATTAAATATTGTACCTTTACCGAAATCCACCCCGGTACTTTTGGCGATACTTTCTCCAAGTGAGCTTCTTCGAGCATCAAAACTACTTCCAGCAACTCCTCGTGCTGTTTTGAGCTGAAGTTGAGCAAATTTGTTTCCTTTGGCCGCACGTTCCTTCAGGTCTTCATCGTTTGCTACATTACCTGCATATACTCCTACGCTATTTCTTCCGATGGCCGCAGCTCCACCTAACACCGCCCTCCCAGCAAAAGCTGTCGCCTTACCTGTCCAGTCACCAATCATTTTCGAACCTTTTGTTGCAAAACCTTTGGACGTAGTGAGACTTACGATGGCAAGAGCGATAATCACTACAAAATTAAATAACAAAGAGATGCTATCTGGTTGACCCACACCATTCTTGCCGATAAAAATATTTCCCCAATTAGCTGATCCTCCAATAGTTATAAAGCCTGGAGCAGAAATAAGTGTCAGTACTACCCACGTCATAATCATATAAATAGGGGCAAAAAGACATTGACCAATGAGTGATTCCCACCATTCATCCGATTGTTTCCTCATTCCAGGAAATGCAGTACCCATAAATGCCAAAGGTGAAAGAACTAGGAGAATAATAAGAACAACATACCGTATGACAAACATGATGGTGATTGCAAAAAATACAAAAGATAGGACAGTAAAGAGTGCTGAACCTGCTAACCCAAGTATGATTATACCCACATTACCACCTCCATTTTTGGCAAACGTGTCCCATGATGTGTTCGCATCCCAGAAATCGTTTATATGCAAAGCAGACATAAATGACGCACTTATTCCACTATTCAAATATACAGAAACTCCTTCGTTTGTACTTTTACCACCAAGAGTGACAGCTCCATTGGAAGACCCCGCGAGTATCGAGTTATAAAATCCAATTGTAGCAATGTTGGAAGCGTCAATGATAACTTTTGTAAAAAACAAACTGAAGTTTATGAGAAGTGACGCGAGAATGATACCCACAATTAAACCCTTGCCGTTATCTTTTGACATTCCTAGTATTATTTTTATTCCTTCATAGACGAGGAGGAATATAAAAGCAATATTCATGAGGTCTCGAATGACTTTCCATGCGATGTTGATGCCTGACATTCCTTCTGTGTAGCCACTTGTACCAGGTGTGGCAGCTGTTAACTGTCCCCCGCTGACATGTGCAGCCATATCAACGACCGTGTATCGGAGAACGAAGTTCAGTCCCGTACCGGCGAGCCATAATCCCCAACTAGCAATCTTGAGAATTAAAAAAGCAATGCGGGCACCCACTTCCGTAATGCAGTTTTGTATTGTAACTCCAGCAAGGTTAAAATGACAGAGACCGTCGTCTTTTTCACCGCCAGTATTCGATCTTATTTGATTAGCAACTCCTGCAATTGGGTTAATGAGTCCTATCGCAGAGTTCAGAGCAGCGGACAACAGATTTTTTCCTTTCTCGATAGTTGTGGGTGTAGTCGTAGCAGCAAAGGACCTTGATGTTGGGACTAAAAAACCGATCGACACGATTACTATTGCAATGTATGGAAAAAACTTTTTCATATTATATTATTGTCGCCTGACCCTAACAGGGTTTGTTGAAGCACACGAAGGATCTGCTGGAGTAGCGGTACAATCAACCGCCGTGGCTGGACTGGCTGGGGTTGGTAAACAAGCAGGGTCAGTTGGATTTTCAGTACAGAATTCAGCACCCAAGGTTTGCTGGTCAGCCTTATTTTTAGATCTTATCTGTGCTTCAGTTGGAATTCCGGTATCAATTGGTTTTGGTAAGGAATTTCTTTTTGTTTGATCTATATTATTTGTGATACTCGTATCTTCCCTATTTGCATCTGTTGGGTTAATAATATTTCCATTTGCATCTGTTGCTGTGGACGGAACCAACTCTTCCAAAAATGTTCGAGAACTTCCTGAAGTTGAGTTTGATTTGCTCAATCCACGCAAACCATTGCCAATGCCTCCAACCACTTGTTGAACAAGCTGTATCATGAGTGCACTCACTACTTGGTTAATAGAATTGGTTAATTCAAGTTGAGCAACTGGACTTTTAACGACATTGTTCAATTGACTTGCAATAACGCTCCCTGGGGTGACGATCTCTGATCGGTTGCACACCTTTCCATCGGTACCTATATCACCCGCGCTCTCACCACCCGGGTCATTATTGGCAGTTCTATCAGAAACCCTATCAACCACATTACCGGAAAAATTTTCACATTGGTGGTTTTCATTTTCAGATGTGCCAAGCGGACATACTTTAGTAGATTCTACTTCTTGTTTTGTGGCAACACTCCCTGATGCCCAATTTGTACATTTTTTATAAGATAGGAAACCATGGCCTTGGTCTAGTTGCTTTTGATATTTATCGATACCAACACTCGCTTGTAAAGATATTTGGTCTGCTCCCCGAAGATATGCTCCGTAGGGATTGTTTTGTTGGTTTTGTGTCATAGAGAACCAACTTTCCCAACCACCATCGCTGAAGTTTTTAGTAAAGTTTGTTAGATTTTTTTCTACCAAACCCAAAGTACAAGAAAAGTTTTGATCGTCATTATTTAAATAATTTTTCACCAAAGCCAGTCTAACATTTGCACGAAATGGGCTACAAAGCTGATTTAAGGGGCCATTGGTAGAAAGAATTCGTGATGCTGCGTTGTCTGCTACATTGAGGAAAAATTGTTCAGGATTTGTGACATAGGCAGGGTTACCTTTAAACCCAGTGTTGATCCACTTGACTGTTTGAGCAGTGAGTTGTCGTATCATTTGCTTCGCGATCGCATTTGCCAGTGCATCTCCTATAAATGTCTTTGCCCATAAGGATCCTTGGAGTGCGGTACCCATAGTGGTTGCTCCAGCAGTGACAGCAGTTGTACCGACAGTCACTCCCCCTTCAACATCTTGAACTGGGTCAAGACAAAGATAAGGGGGGCAGCCAAATGCAAAACTTTTTTTAGGCGTGCCAAAAAAAAGAATCGATATACTGACAAGAGCAATAAAAATAATAATTAAGCGGTAATTTATTATTTTTATACTATATGTAGTAGGGGTAAAAAAAGACATAAAAGATAATCATAGTATATAATACTTTATCCATAAAAACCTATTGATTATGTTGAAAACTATTATAGTATGATATATTAAAAGAATGAAAAGACTTGTTCGTATGGTGGAGAAAATAGAAATGATGGATATGTCAGTCAAGGATTGGATTATGGGTTTTCTAGGCATTGTTTTTATCCGCTTTCTTCTGGAAGGAATGTCTACTCCTGCCGCGAATAAATTTATTGCATCTGACGCCCTGACTATTGTTCATTATGGGTTATTCTATTTCACTGCGGCGATGGGGTCACTCATTATTATTGAGTTGCTTACTCATAAGGGTATACAAATGGCGAAAGTTATGCTTTTTTTTCTTTCCATTATGTGGTTTGCACCACTCTTGGATTTTATTCTAAGTCATGGCCAAGGGTTTCATCAGTCGTATATATATGATACGGGGCAGCTTTTAGTCCGCGACTTTTTTACTTTTTTTGGCTCTTCTCTTTTGGGTGGTGCAACGCCAGGTATTCGTATTGAATTGTTATTGGTATTTGTAGGTATTGGTTGGATTATTTGGAATGCCACAAGGAATTTAAAAAAAGCTATATTAGGATTTTTATTCATGTATATTTTTGTTTTTCTACTTTCCGCATTACCAGCCGTAGTTTACTCCCTGGCTCAAATTGGAGTAAAAACTATCGAAACAAATGCCACACAATATACAATTGATCTGGTATCGCGAACCATAGATAGCCAGTCACTTGTAAGAGGATTTAATGTTTATTTGACGAGGTTGTTGTTTGTGATCAGCATTATCTTTTTATTCTTTTGGTTTTGGAAAATAGAAAAAGAAAAAACTAAATCAGTATTAAAAAATTCTCGACCCGAAAGAGCACTTCATTATATTATTCTACTTGGTCTTGGTATGTGGTACGGATTTATGAGTGGCTTTGGAAGCATATCGTCCTGGGTAGATATTCTTGGTGTTGCATGCCTCGTTATTTCCTTTTTTTCTGTATGGATGTTTGCGGTACACATAAACGACTGCGAAGACAGAGAGATTGATGAAATATCAAACGCAGACAGGCCTTTAATTCAAGGTAAAATTACAGAAAAGGAAATGAGAAGCTCTGCTATTGTTTGGCTTGCCATAGCTTTGGCTGGTTCGTGGTCAGCTGGTTACTATCCCTTTTTTATGATGTTGGTTTTTATCGCTGCGTCGCATGTATACTCTGCTCGGCCACTTCGACTAAAATTTATCCCAGGAGTTTCTACGTTTCTCATGAGTATTGCCTCTCTCTCGTCGGTTCTTGCTGGATTTTTATTTATATCAAAAAACACAGCCCCGTATTCTCCATTTTATTCTTTTCCCACATTGGCAATGTTTGGAATTCTTGTTTGTTATACCCTCTTATTTAATGTCAAAGATTTAAAAGATAGAGAGGGAGATAAGGCAAATGGAATTATGACTATCCCAGTAATTTTTGGAGAAAGAATGGGTGCATATGTCTGCGGGGGTATGTTTGCACTCAGTTTTTTGTTGACACCCCTTTTCTTTTCTTTTCTACCGCTATATCTTGCAGCTGTACCGTCAGCCGCAGTGGGGTTCTACTTTACAGTTCGTACTCCTTATAAAGAAAAATATTTATTCATGATCTACTTCGCCTTTATTGTTGTTGGTTTAATTTTATTTTTTCCAATTCACACTTAATTTCAAAATATTTCTTAATCACTGTTTTTTCAAAAAATAAGTTTCAAGATTTTGTATAGCACTTTTCGTATCAAGTATATGCTGTGGATATTGGCTTACCGCTGCGAAACTTTTAACAGGGTCAGAAAAAGTTACTCTAAATGATTCAGTATTTGCTAAAAGATTACTCAGGGCATTTAGTAGAGCAATGTGTATATTTACAGCATCGGAAGGAATATTTACAGCAAGTAAGTCAACAATACCAGCTTTTTCACTTGCTATGATGGGGTCGAGTTCAGCTAGGATTTTTAGATCCTGATTATCCACTGCTTTTTTTAGAATAGACATAGCATCTTGATTTTTTTTAGGCGATCTGTTTGTCAGAATTTGATCGAGAGTGTCGCTGTATTTTTTCACCAATTCTCTGTTTGTCTGACTATTTACATATAAATTTTTTCGCGTATAGACTGCTCCTGTCGCTTGAGTATATTGCGAAGAAGTTAGGGTGTTTACGGCAATTTGCTGGGCTTGCTCGTCCGTAACCTGTCCTTTTTGTTGAACGGACAGATATTGTCCAAAAAAGTCTTTAGCCATTTGGTCGGTCAAGGTACCCTCGCCAGTATTAATGGTATTGGCTGAATTTTTTTGAGGTAGGACGCTCGTGTTTATTATTTCTTGCCAATCTTGCGCATCCTCTATATTTTGGCGCGGAATTTTAATTGAAGGTTCCACGGTTGTAAGAGGATTTTGCAATGCTGAGGTTGTGGTTTGTGGATTTCGGGTAAAAAGCCATATGGAAAAGACTGTGGCCCCACATACAATGAATACAGCAATAGTTTTTTTGCTCGGCATGCGAATAGTATATCATTTTCTTTTATTATGATGCTATACTATTCAATGTATATTTATACTTTTATATATTTATGAAATATCTAAATCACTTAGTTACATCCCCCATTTGTTTTTTTATTTTTACGAGTACTTTTTTTCTGAGCATGTTTTTTACCCATCCTGCTTTTGCTCAGCTTAATTCAACTGTTCCTTCCCAGACTCCCAATACAGTTATCGGCAATGCTGACACGGTAGTTGGTTATGGGAGAGTTACCACTAGTTCAGGTACAGGGACCTGTACTGGAGAAGTGCGTACAGACTTGGCTGCGGCACAAGATTGTATCAATAAAGCTCAGACTCAACTTCAAGCGCGTGGCTACAATGCCCAGTGTTTTGCAATTTCCTCTGGTTTAGCAGGACAAGTAGATCCAACTTCTGGGAAGAGTTACGTCATCAGTACTGGTTGTAATATCGCGGGTGTTGCCAGTTTTATTGACCCACTGACACTTGTTGGCTTCGATGCTCCTGCCGGCAGTACTGCCCAGATTCAGCATTTGAATTCAGGCTGGGATTCTTTTGGTGCGAGTGTAGCAAAAGATAATTCTATCAATAGTTGTCTTGACAACATTCCCAATCCAACATCGAGCTCAGACAGTATTGCTGCTTTTAATACGGCTAGAGGGAGGTGTTTGGATGCAAACTTAGTTCATCCGGTGAGCGGTGTGGGTGGTGGAGGTGCTTCAGGCGGTACTTCAAGTGGTGTATCTCCCTCAACCCCTTTGACAACCTCCGCACCTATAAAAGACTCAGCAATCTTACTCACACAGTCAATTCAAAATAAATTATTGGATATGATAACAGGCATGACGAATAATTATGAAGATCAGTATAAAGCTTCTGTTGCAGAAATTGGGAGACAGAATGGTTTGTTTCAAAAAAATTCGATAAGTAATTCCACAAGTAATCTTCTGAACAAGAAATCAAGTCAAGTTCCTAATACTCCCGTGAACCAATGTTTTATCTACCCCGCTCACACCACCCCTACGGCAAGTATTACTGTTAATGGTTTGCACGAAATTAACCAGCTCAATGGTCAGGGTTTCGTAATCAATTGGAAGGCAACAAATGGTAACGACACGACTGGAAGCTATGTTACCGTAGACGGGGTGAAAATTATTGGGACGAATAGGTTGGACTATCCATTTGCAATCTATGACAATACTCCGGCGGATGCATGGGGAATAAGTAGTCCACTATCTGAAAATAATACCTATAATGACAATGCTTCTCATAATGTAGCCTTGGATAGCGGTGCTGCTCCTGCTCCCGCCTTAAATCTTTACGAAACGTACGATTTTGATCGAGCATTAAACGCTGTGCCATTTACTCCAACGTGTAACGAAGCAGCCTATACTGGCCTTACTCCACCTTGTTATAAAAAAGGAAACTATGGTTTTGACCATATGCCTGATTTTCGAACTGGACACGCTAGCAACCTTTCTGTAGTTCATACTATCGTCTATCACTATATCGTGAAGCAAACAGGCACAAATAAACAGGCGGAGGATACCCTGACTGTACACATAACACCAAATGGAAATCAAAGTAGTTTTAGTGTATATTCTGTTATGCGTAGTGGTAACGTTTATAAGTTTGGGACACCTCAAAGTGGTCTTGGTGTTGATACAATTATTTACCCAGGAGATCATGCTGTTGCGGATTTGCAAGGTTTTTCTGCTTCTTCGTGGTCTCGGTTGAGCACCGGATGTGTCACACCTTCAGTCGGTGTTGAAAATATTCCGGCTGGAGTGCAAGCGAGCATCTCAGTTACGAGTCCGCCAAATACTCAGGAGTGTCTGTTTACAGCGCACCTTGACTTACAGACTTCATCATCAGCCGTACCTGGAGTGTATATTTTGTACACATGGATGACGAATGCTCTTGGTGAGAAGTATTACAATCCCCAGCGTTTTAGAATTTATGATCGAAATATTTCAATCAATATTCAGCCTGAGAGGACATTTAAATGGAACAGTGAGTGTGTCAACAAGCCAGTACCGGTGGAAAGGCCTTTTCGGAGAGTTATTTCTTTAGTTGATGCGTCGACAGACACTTCAGGTAACCTCACTGATTCTACTGATTCTAGTAACTCCGCTGTAGATTCTTCAGCACAACCTTCCGACGTGTCATTTGATCATGACTTGTCATATGGAACGACCGATGATTCCAGTGTCACAGATTTACAGAACTTTCTGACTACTCAAGGTGATTATTCAGGTCCTGTCACTGGGAATTATTTAACACTCACTAAAACTGGGGTCAAAAAGTTTCAAACAAATGCAGGTATTACTCCTACAGGATATTTTGGTCCTCTCTCACGAGCTGCTGCAAACCAGAAGAAGTAATTGAGACATTAAATCTAATCTATGTTAGATGAGGAGCTTTTGAAGTTTTTGTACAAGACAGATCCATCTAAGGAGAGTCACATCCTCTGCTCTTGTGTGTATGTCTATATTGCAGGACACAAAAGCTTCTATGAGATTTTGTTTTAAAAATAAGGCGGTCAAATTTGGAAGAAGTTGTTTTCGTTTATGAGCGAAGCCTGCGTGAATAATAGAAAAGAAGGTTTGCATATTTATGTCCTCGAAACGTTTTTTTGAAATATTTCTAATATTAATAATTGCGGAGTCTACACTCGGTGGAGGGTTAAAAGATCCTCGAGCTACTTTTCGTACAAGTGAAGGCTCACCAAAAATTTTGACAGACAAAGACAAGAGACTTTCTTTCATATCTCGGGCAATGATTCGATCAGCAACTTCTTTTTGAACAAGTAGTGTCATGGATTCTGGTTGCGTTTTTGATTCCAGAAACATACGCAGGATTTGTCCAGTGATATAGTATGGAATATTTGCGACAATTTTATACTCATGCCCACCGAGAACATATTCTTGAATGTCAAAAGTGTTCCCCGATAACCAACTTGACACGTCGAAGTCTAAAATATCACCGTGGATAAGACAGAGTTGTTTTGATGCAATTTCTTTGGCGAAGATCTTTTCTAGGTTAGGAATGAGTTCATTGTCTTTCTCAACACATGTTATGTGGGCACCTGTAGTGAGTAAACTTTTTGTCAACACCCCTCTACCGGGGCCGATTTCAAGAATGTGGTTATGAGGTTGAATATTTGCTGCCACTATAATGTGAGCGATGATTGCATGTGAAGTCAGAAAATGTTGTCCAAGAGATTTTTTTGGTTTCATTCTTTTTTTTGTAATGAATTTTGCGTTGAAATTTATTAAAAATCAATTTTAAACAGAGGTTTTCGGTCGTATAATTTCGTCTGTTTTTCAGTTTTTTCTCCCCAGGTCTCTTTAATTGTATATTCTTTCGGAATGTCCGCCATGAAAGTGGAGGGGTTGTGCATTTCGGTCATGCCAAAGATGGTACGGGTTTGTGCCCATGTTAAAAATAATTTTTTTTTTGCCCGGGTCAGTGCTACATAAAAAAGCCTTCGTTCTTCTTCTGCATCTTCACCACTCTTTTTCTCGTTAGATTTTCCATTATTTCGTCGTTGCATGGGAAATAGGCCGTCTTCCATTCCAACCACAAACACATATTCAAATTCGAGACCTTTGCCAGCGTGCACGGTCAAAAGCTTTACACCTTGTGTTGTATTTTCTTTTGTTGCGTCTTGCAGTTCATCTTGATCACTTTGAAGCGATGCATCCACGAGGAATGTTTCGATTGCTTCTTCAGCTCCCACCTCGTCAAACAAGCTGTCGTATCGTCTGCCGAGTGTTACCAATTCACGAATGTTTTGTAGACGTTCAAATCCTTCCTCCCCTTCTTTTTCATAGTATGCTTCTAAACCAGAGTGAGTAATAATATATCGAAGCGCTTCACTCGGTTTTTCTTTTTTAAGTATTTCCCCAAAATGTCGAAGCATGGTCCGCACAGCATTTATTTTTTGCAAAATAGCACTTGATAGTTCTTCTTCACGTCCATTCATTATTTTTTCAATAGTTACTTTACCGATTCCTCGTGGTGGCATGTTTATTATTCTACTCAAATCATTTGTTACTTCACTTTGACCGTTTCTTTCTGGTGTATTTAAAGATGCGCGTACGTAGCTCATTATGTCTTTAACTTCTTTGCGTTCAAAAAATTTAGTTCCTAGGAGTTGATACGATACACCATAAGCGAGAAAGGCTTCTTCAAGTGCACGGGATTGAAAATTGGCTCGAAATAAGACAGCAATATCTTCAGCTCGTATTCCACTATGCACAACTTCTGCTATGAGGCTTTTGCAAGTTACAGCAATAAACTGCGCCTCGTCGCTTTCGTCTCGAGCTTCAAAAATTCCTATTTTTTCACCCTGACTATTTTCAGTGAATAATTTTTTCGGTATTCGGAATTTATTTTTTTCTATGACGGCGTTTGCTGCTCCAAGAATAGTCTGTGTCGAACGATAATTTTGTTCAAGAAAAAAAGTCTGTACGTTCGGGTATGTTTTTTCAAAATGCAACATATTTTTTATTTCAGCTCCTCTCCAGCTATATATATTTTGATCTGTATCCCCTACTGCGCATATATTCTGGTGTTCTGCGGCGAGAAGATCAATAATCTTATTTTGCACCGCGTTGGTGTCTTGGTACTCATCGACGTGAATATATTTGAAGCGATTCTGATAATTTTTCTTGATTTCTGGGTATTTTGTGAGAAGGTGAAGTGCTTTACAAAGTAGGTCATCGAAATCAAGAGCATGGTCGCGTTGTAGTATTTCCTCGTAACGTGTCCAGACTTTTTTTGTAATTTCGGAAGTATAGTCGTACGTACCATTTTCCATATATTCTTCCACTCGTATTCCTTTTCCTTTTTCGCGTGAAATAATGTGATGTATTGTGTCTATGTGTTCTTTAGGATCAATGCCAAAATATACAAAAGCATCTTTCAGAGCCTTTTTAGAATCCGCCTTGTCAAAAATGGTGAAGTGTCGAGGTAGTGAAAGTAGTGTGGCATTCTCTTTTATGATCCGCACACCTAAGGAGTGAAAGGTGCTAACCAGAGGAATTCCATTCAGTATGTTCATATCAGTAAGTAGGGTGTGCACACGTTCACGCATTTCCTTGGCAGCTTTGTTGGTAAAAGTGATTGCTAAAATGCTTTCTCCTTGTACACCGTTGGCAATAAGGTGGAGTATACGGCATGTGAGAGTTTTTGTTTTGCCCGCCCCCGCCCCTGCCACAATGAGACACGGTCCTTCTGTTGCAAGGACTGCTTTTTTTTGTGCATCGTTGAGTGACTCTAGGTAGCTAGGGTAATTGTCGAGGTGATTCATGTGGCTAGTGTACCACATTGGTTAAAAAATTTGTTTTAAATATGAGGAAAATACTGCTCAGTATTCAAAACAAAACTCCATGTTTATTGGGGTTTTGAAAATTACTTTTTTTAGCTTTCTTATGAAAGATGTTTTGAAACAAGCTTCGTCATTTCAAACATATTTACAACTGCTTTACCGTCAAAAACTTTTTTCAAATTTTCATCGGCATTGATATTTCGCTTGTTTTTTGGGTCCTGAAGATCATTCTTTTTAATGTATATCCAGAGAGCCTTTACCACTTCCGATCGAGGCATAGGACCTTTGCCGACTACAGTTGCAAGGTCGGCACTGATTGTCATCGGTTTCATAAATGCTGAATTTGCTTTTGCAGGTGCTTTTGTTGCCATATATATTCTATTTATTTATTACTTTAAATAATTAATGCTTTAAATACTAATAACTAATCAATTCTTGTATCATACCATGGATATTCATATCACGCTACAATATGTTTTTATCATTATTATTTTTAACCCTTTATGTGAGTCTTTTCTGTAAAAATATAAGTACCATGTCACAAAAAACGGCTTTGTTAAGCAGTATTTGGGCATTTAACTTACCCAGGCTCACTTTTAAGTTGACTTTTTTATTTTCATGTGATATTGTTAGTACAGAAAATAACCCCTCCCGCTACCCCTCAAGTAGGACAGTTGATTCTACATAATACTGGTTCGCAGTCCTCCACGCAATACACTCTCTCGGTCGGTCATTGAGAAAGGAATGGATCTCATCCATCTCTTCCTCACTGACGGTACTAATATCTC
>JBBQLO010000007.1:0-29622 GCA_038327915.1 Parcubacteria group bacterium
GTGCAACAGTGACACCATCATTTTTGATACGGTTAATGATTTGCTCCTTGATTTCGGGAGCGATACGTTTTTTCATATGTTTGTATATTAGTACTGCTAATTATACAAGATTGGTGTACGAAATTTGGGGTACGGGCCAATCAGTCAACTGTCTGAACTTATAGACAAGATCGACTTTAATCAATTCGGTATGCGAGTGAAATTTGAGGATGAATTGAAGCGATTTAACAAATTTCAAAAAACTGTTCTGGGCCTATCTGACCCGAAGAAAAAACACAAGGAAGTTGATCTTAAAACGTACGCGAAATACACCTTGAAAGAGGGATCAAATGAGGAGAAGCGAGAGCTGATGGGATGCTTTAAGACGAAGCTGAAGATTGTGGATGGGGTGGTGACGATTGAGTAGAATCGTTACTCTTTTATGGGTATACGTTTTACAATGACTTTCCACTGATCCTGTAATTTTTTATATTTCTCTCTGTTTATAGATAATAGATTTCCTAATCTTCCAGCCATAACATTTGTGAGATTTTTTACTGACATGCTAGGTTCATATTGTTTTAAATATGTCTCCATTCCAAATCTACCACAAACAAAAATTGCATTTTTTACAACTTTGACTTTCTCTTTTTCAGCAGAAATATCATTATTCACGTTTATTCCGGTTGTGATTTGTGATTCTCTTTTGTAAACAAAAGATGTCTTATCTTTGTTCAGTTTATATCCCTCATCTTCAACAAAGTTTTTAATACTAGATTTCAAGCGTTTTAAATTTATATTTCCCGATATAGTTATATCGTCTATCCAAATAGTGTGTTTAGAATTATATTTGTCCAAATAGCCTTTAATTCTTCTGCTGAGTTTTGTTAGTACAAGAGCAGATATTTTTGGACTGGTAGTAAAACCGACAGGTAGATGATTATCTGCCGTAGTAAGCAGAGTCAAAAGTTTTGATACATTTCTTTCAATACCGATAGAAACAAAGCTACGAAAAACTTTCTGTGCTGTGGTGGATGGATAAAAATTTTTTATATCAAAACGAGCAATGTTTGTTTTACCAACATGAACAGAAGCATTAATACTTCTTGAACGTTTTTTTATACCACCATTGATTTCTGGAGGAAAATCAATTTTATCTAGAATATTCGTGTCTATTTTTTGTTGAATTTCTTTAAGATTTTTGTCTGCCTTATACAGCTTTCGAATTTTCCCTTTCTGACTTATTTCACCAAGTTTATAGTGTCTAGAAACATTTTTTACAATTTTCTCTAATACTTCTAAGGGGATAGCAAGTATCTTTGCCAAATCTTCCTTTGAATTGATTATTAAGCTTTCACTTTTGTTAGGCACTTTTTAGAAATAAATCTTCCAAATCGATTACTAATTTTTGAAACCTTGTATAGAGTTCTTTTTCCTTTTCGTTTTGTGGTTTTGGAATAAGCTCTTGTTTTGTCAACAGAACAATTGGAACATTAAATTTTTTAGAGAACGTTCTCAAAAAAGTATTGCCAGGAGTTTTTCTTTCATTTTCAATTAAAGAGATGTAATTAATGCTTACATCCATGGTTTTTGCCATCTCTTCTTGGGACAAGCTGAGAGATGTTCTTTTTTTTCTTATTATTGTAGCGATTTTTTTGTTATCAATCATGTTCTTCGCTTATTTTTTTGATCCTTATCAAATGATAAGGTTTTGATGGTTAGGTATTAGCTTCTCGGAATACTCCTTATGATATCGACCAATACTTTTACGAATGCTTTGGCAAAGTCTTTCGAAATTTCCAATTTGATGGCACTCAGTACTGCATCGCTCAAAAGAGTAACGCTTGAAGCTAATAGGCACCTGGCTTTCTGTACAAAACCAGGGGTGCGAGATGTTACACCTCGTCTTACAACGGGTTTATTTTTAACATCTCTAACCATATAATTTTTTAAAATTAATGTTTGCGGCTAATAATTCTGAGACTCTGAATACAATCGTGACTGGTTGCTGTCATACAGTATCTTGGAAGTTATCTTCACTTTAATGAGACGGCATAAGCCACCCTTTCTCTCTCGCACCTAAAAGCCATATCGGGTAGCTTATGCGCTCACGTCAGTAAGGCTAACACCCAATTTGACGTTCAATTGTAAACAATTCAACGTGTGCTTATTCAAAACTATTCACTACAAATTCAATACTTTTTAGGTATAGCTTCAATGTTCAATATTTTCTGTGCGAAAATATGTAAAACGATTGATCGTCGAACTTTTTCAAGTTACCTGACGGAGTTTGTAGATTCATGATGAGAGGAAGTGGTTTATGCAAAACCCTGCCTATATTCGATATGTTAAGGTGCTCAAGGAGAACAAACTGTTCTCCTTACAAACAAGTATATTATAAACTCTAACTTTTTGTCAATGTCCGAAAGTGGACAACTTTATGGTTCGAATCTCGCCGTGGTACCAAATTTTAGAGATTTTTGAACACAGAAAAAACGGCTCAAAATATAGGCATCGACATAGGTCCGATAAAAAATACTGTTGGCGGGCTACCACGGAGGCTGTTAGAACTTGGTATCAAGAGCAGGAGGGGATTTGTTATGTGCCGATATTGAGTAAAGAACGACTCTTATAAAGACTATAAAGCCTGGTCTTAAGGCTTAATTTCCCATATACGCTCAACGACCCAGGTATCGATAGGTTTTTTGAGGATAGCTATATTGTCAAACTTCATTTCAAAATTAGGTTGCGGTACTGTTTTTAGGTAATTCCATATCTGGTCGTAGTCAAACGGTTTCAAAGCTCCCATCGAAACAGTTGCGTGGAAATCGCCTCCATTATCGAATTGATCAAATGTAAGATTTTCAATTGTGTGTAGTACATCCATTAAATCAGATACACTTTGTGACATTTCTTTGGAGGGAATAGTATCAACATAAATGACATCCTTTCCAAAGTTTCCAAATCCAGTAAGCGAGTAATCGCTTTGTCTATGTGATTCTGCAAAAACATCTAGGTGCTTGTTGAGCATGTTCATACCTTTCTCATCCAAGTCAAACCAACGCTTAAGTGTGAGGTGTGGGGGGATTCGCTCGTGAAGTGGAAAAGTATCAAACTTCTCATTCAAATCTCTTGTAAGATTTTCGTGATACTTTTTTGCCTCCCCTCTAATTACATGTCCAATAATATGTCTCATGGTTTTATTTTTGAGTAAACTACCTCAAACATTTCCTGTGGAGAGAGTTTACTGCTATCAATCACATAAAAATCACTGAATGATTTAGATTGCTGTGCTTTATATGTTGAATCAAAACGATTCTTATCAAAATCTTTACCTTTATTCATATCCCGCTCTTTGACTCGTGAGTGCAATACGTCATACGGAGCAATAAGAGAAAATTTATAGAGTTGAACATCATATTCATTTGAAATCATCTCAAGAGTTTTCAACCGTTCCTCTGAAATCCCACTATCGAGTACAGCATTTTTATTTTGTTCAAATACAGCCTTCAGTTTTTCAACTATGATCTCAAATGCTCTCCCATTATCATTATTTATTGAATCTGTTCGTACAAGAAGTTTTCTTTCAGTATCTAAACTGAAGAATTCTGTATTTGATAGATTCTGCCTGAGTAACTCGGAGAGGGTGGATTTGCCTGACCCCTTTGGTCCATCAAGTAGTATAAAAAAGTTCTTTACCATATATTCCTTAACTTTAACACGAATTTATTTGTTGCGGGGTTTTAGTCACTCGAACCGTCCGAGTCGCCACTGAAAGGTTCGAATCTCTGCAACTTTGATATTTAGGGATTCGAATTTGATGTTTAAAAAACGTTGCAAAATATAGGTATCAGCATATGTCCGATAAAAAATACTGTTGGCGGGGTCTTAGTCACTCGAACCGTCCGAGTCGCCACTGAAAGGTTCGAATCTCTGCAACTTTGATATTTAGGGATTCGAATTTGATGTTTAAAAAACGTTGCAAAATATAGGTATCAGCATAGGTCCGATAAAAAATACTGTTGGCGGAGCCGGAGGGATTCGAACCCTCGAGGCCCGTTAAGGCCTGCATCTTTAGCAAAGATGTATATTCGACCGCTCTACCACGGCTCCAATTTTCTTACTTTACCATGTTAATGTGCAATGGTAAATGCAAACACTTCTCGGGCACCTGCATTTTCTAGTGTTCGGCGAGCCTCAGTGAGGGTACTGGAAGTGGTAACAACGTCGTCGATGAGAATAACATATTTTCCAGCAACTTGTTTGTCTGCGCGGAAACAGTTGCGCAGATTGTGTACCCGTTCTTCACGTGATTGAGTTTTATTTTGTTCATGAGTTTCTTGTATTTTACTCAACCATTGCGGAGCGTAGAGGAGTACCCTTTGAGTATCGTGTTCGAGAATGGCTCGAGCAATGTATTCACTTTGATTGTACCCGCGTTTAGCTCGGCGACTTGGGGAAATAGGAATGGGGATAAGGAGAAATATTGCATCAGCTTCAAACAAAATCTTGTCGGAAATAGTCATTTGAATTTCGTCGAATAAAAGTTTTGCCACATGTTCAAGGGGAAATGTAATGCCACGGTATTTCAACTCCCAGATCATGGCTCGCACCAGGTTATTGTGATACTGAAAGAGGGAAGTTATCCACATATTTTCTTCTATTGTGGAAGCTTTGGGGAGAGTAAGAATTGTTTCTAAATTTATATTTTCTACGAGCAGATAATCTTTTCGACGAGGAACAATTTGATCAAGAAGTAGATTGAAGGAGGAAGAAATAAATTTTTTTATATTTTGTATCATATGTGTATGTCTTCGGCATTACAATACAGTATATATCTTTTTTATATAATTTTTCCTGTGCTATACTGGAGTATTGACTGGAAGTATCGACACACCTATTTTTGACTTTTTTTTACATTTTTATTTTAGAAGACTTATGCCAAATTTCTTTTCCAATCTATTTTCAGGTGTTCTCGGTAAGCCAAGTCAGAGTGTTATTGGTTTGGATATTGGTTCATCTTCTATCAAAGTCGTACAGCTTCGGCGCAAAAGTGGTCGTGCCATTCTCGAAACCTATGGTGAACTTGCGCTTGGTCCCTATGCTAATCAGGGTGTTGGTCAAGCCACCAATTTACCAAATGATAAAATAATTGAGGCAATAGGGGATCTTCTTAAAGAAAAAGAAGTAAAAGTAACGACTCGCCTTTGTGGTATTGCTATTCCTTTTGTATCTAGCCTTATGACGGTTATTGAAATGCCCCTTGTGCCACTGAAACAACTTGCTTCCATGATTCCCATAGAAGCGCGAAAATATATTCCTGTTCCTATATCTGAGGTGACACTTGACTGGTCTATCATTCCTAAAGATACCAATCCTCAGTCTGACCCTTCTCCGCTTACCGATCAGGGTGGTGCACCCTTAGCCCAGAAAATAGAAGTTCTTATTGTAGCTATTCACAATGACACTCTCTCTCGGTACAAGGAAATTGTGACCAAGGGTTCTCTCGAAGCAAGTTTTTTTGAAATAGAAATATTTTCGACCATGCGAGCAGTTTTAGATCAGGAGGCAACCCCAATTATGATTATAGATATGGGAGCAACGTCGACCAAATTATATATCGTTGAGCGCGGTATTCTTCGCGGGTCACATACTATTAATCGAGGTTCTCAAGCAGTGACTAACTCCTTATCAAAATCTCTCGGCTTGTCTCTTGGTGATGCAGAGGTGCTTAAACGTGAAAAAGGTCTCGAGGGGGTAGCGGGTGGTGTGGGCATTAAAGATATTATTGTCACTACTTTAAATTATATTTTTTCTGAAGCGAATCACATTATTTTGGCGTATGAAAAAAAATATAACAAAAATGTAAGCAAAGTTATTTTGGTTGGCGGGGGGAGTGCTTTAAAAGGAGTACTTGATATTGCCAAAACTAGCTTTCAGACTGAAGTGGTGTCGGGCGACCCCTTTTCAAAAGTTGTTGCTCCTGCATTTCTCGAGGAAATACTACGTATCACTGGCCCTGAATTTGCCGTGGCAGTGGGTGTAGCTCTTCGTAAACTACAGGAAGTCGAGTAATCTTCTAAATTTGAGGAACTCCTGCGTCGGACTTCAAAAAATAATTCTCACCGTACTATTAAGTACGATTCGAATTATTTCTCTCGTACGTCTTGGATTTCACTCAAATTGTGAAAGCATTACACAGCTTTGTTGAGCTATATTTTCAGAATATTACAAAGTATTTTAGAATGTTGTCAAAAAATGCTTGACTTATTTTTAATATCATGCTAATCTGGTAAAAGATGATCAAAATGCCTTTGTTGATCTACTTGTAGCTCAAAGCCATGGAGAGGAAACTCTCCACGCCGGATGGCCACTGACCGTTTCAGTGGTACACGTTTTCGGTATACGTGGTCAAAAAATACCGATAAAATCCTCCTAAGGAGGACGGACTCGCAGAGCCCATAAAGAGGTTTTGAAGGGCGAAAGGTTGCATTGTGTGAGATTTATGTGCGCACATATATTCTTACTTACAGTGTAGCTAATCGCCCGACAAACCTACATAGCCCTCATGTGCAAAATTGCATACTGAGGCTTTTTCGTATCAAAAATTCTGTGTAATTTATATTTTTTTCGAAATATATATTTGTGTACAACTTGCATGGTTTTATTTTTTTATATTCGGTATACTTACACGAGTAGCAGATAATTATTTCTTTCGAAATCGCAAGTTTTTACAGACATCGCACAGGAGCTTATAAAATTACAGCGGTACTCCGTTTTTAATTTTTTTGAGTGACGAGGAAAGCAAAAAGTCAGAAGACTTTTATGCGGATCTGGAAAAACTTGTGGTGAGAGAGAAATAATTACCCCCACCACCTTTTTTATGGAACCTAAATTTCAAACATCGTTCATTCCACGGAAACCAATTATCGAAGGAGTTTCCTCGATGCGTCCTCCTGTTCACAATACCAATATATTTAGCGTCATAGCGAGCATAGCCTTTATCATCACTATTTTTGTGTGTGGGGGGCTGTTTGCTTACAAGCATGTGCTTACGGGTCAAATCGCTCAGGCCGAAAACGATTTGGTTGCAGCTCGAGCAGCGTTTGAACCTGATACAATCCAAAAACTTATTTCTGTTAGTTCTGAAATTTCATCAGCTAAACGCCTTCTTGAACAACACGTTGTTGTTTCTGAAATATTTAGTCTTTTACAGAATATAACGGTTAAAAAGGTTCAGTTTGATGACTTTTCTTATTCCAAAAAAGATAAGGCCTCCTCGATTTCAATGAGTGGTGCAGCTCAGAATTACAGCGCACTCCGAGCTCAAGCCGATCTATTTTCTCAGAGTGATTTTATTAAGAATCCAGTATTTTCAAATTTTGACCTTGCTGAAAACGGTAATGTAACATTTAAGTTTGAATCGACAATTGATCCGACGCTTATTTCTTATAAAAAAGCAGTATCGGCACTTTCTGCAACCAACCCCCAGTAATTTTTTATAATTTAGGCACCTACATGAAATCATTTTTACCATTTATTATAATAGCTATCTGTATCGGAGCATACTACCTGTATATTTCTCCAGCGTATGCAGAAATTTCTACACTGTCAGCTAAAAAAAGCGAATTCACAGATGCACTCAATAAATCCAAAGAGGTAAAACAGCGTCGAGACAGTCTCCTCGTATCATACAATGCTATTTCTCCCGACGATATTGCTCGACTTAAGAAAATTATTCCTGAGAGTGAAAACAGTGCTCTGCTTGCAGAAAATATTAATTCCATTGCTTCTCAATACGGCATGGTTATTCGGTCTGTGAAAATAGATGTGTTGCAACCGCAAGGGCGAGACGGGGTCGTCGCGGTGGCGAGTGGTCCGTACCAGACGACGACTATGAGTTTTACGGTTAAAGGTACCTACGATCAGTTTATTAAATTTTTACAAGATATCGAATCAAATACTCGTCTCGCCGATGTCGTTTCCTTGTCTGCGAAAGGGGACCAGAAGTCGAGTGGAATTCAGACTTTTCAATACACAGTACAAATGCACACTTATTCTCTGCACTAGACCACTTCATTAAATCTCTATACTTAATTAATTGACCATGCCTAAACCACAAACCAACAAGATTATCACAGTCATTGTTATCCTCGTTGTGCTCGGAGGGGGTTATTTCTTTTTTTTCAAGTCGTCTCCAACGCCCACTGCATCACTTGTAAGTACGACAGAATCTAACAAATTTGTAGGACAGGATATTCTTGATTTAGTCAATACACTGAAGACTGTTTCTATTGACCCTGCTATTTTTTCAGGACCTCTTTTTCAGCATCTTCATGATTTTACTGTCGCACCTGAAGTTCAGTCGCAGGGCAGAACAAATCCTTTTGCACCTATAGGTAGCGAAAACGGTGTTCAAATTCTGAGCACCACCACATCAAGCGTGGTAAAACTCAAGAAGTAGTATAATTCTCTATTAACTATGGATATTCTTCACATACTTTTAGGAAAAAATTTAATTACAGAAGCGGATATTGATATTATCGAAAAAGAGTCTCGGTCTTCTGGAGAGACAATTGAGCAGACTCTTTTAAAACATGGTGTAGCGCAAGAAAGTATTTTATCCGCGCAGGGTGAATATTTTGACATTCCTTCGAGATCCCTTTCGGGGGTTGAAATTTCTGGGAAGGTGTTGAAATATGTTCCTGAAGAGTCGGCGGAACACTATCATTTTGTACCGCTCGCAGTGGAAGATGGGGTGTTGGAAGTGGGAATGGTAAACCCAGACAATATTGAAGCTCGAGATGCACTTAATTTTATTTCTTCAAAAATTGGCATGCCTTTCAAGATTTTTCTTATTTCTCAGAGTGATTTTGTTAAGGTTCTTTCCGACTATAGGGGACTTTCGGGAGAAGTGTCTAAAGCACTTTCTGAATTAGATATAGAATTAAAAATTGAACCAAAAGATGACTCAGGAAAAAAAGATGAAAAGAATATTCCTGTTGAAAATAAATCCCAAAATATAGATAAGGCTGTCCAAGAATCAGATCGAATCACTGAGGATGCTCCGGTTACCAAAATAGTAGCTACTATTTTGCGTTATGCCACAGACGGTAATGCATCAGATATTCACATTGAACCCTGGAGAGAATCGGTAAAAGTCCGATTTAGAGTTGATGGAGTGATGAACACCTCACTTGTTTTACCTTTAAAAGTTCATTCTGCGGTTATTGCTAGAATAAAAATACTTTGCAATATGCGACTTGATGAAAAACGTAAACCACAAGATGGTCGCTTTACTGCACGTATTGAAAATCGTCGAATTGATTTTCGAGTATCAACATTTCCCACTTATTATGGTGAAAAAGTGGTTATGCGTCTTTTGGACCAAGAAAAAGGTGTTAAAAAACTTGATCAAATTGGTCTTTCGAAACGAAACTACGATCTTATTATGAAATCCATCAAAAAGCCATACGGACTTATTCTCATTTCTGGTCCGACAGGATCTGGTAAGACAACGACACTGTATTCCATGCTTAATGAAATTGATCGTGAACACCAAAATGTACTTTCTCTCGAAGATCCGATTGAATACAACATTGAAGGAATGTCTCAGTCACAAGTTCGCCCTGAGATTGATTACACATTTGCATCGGGTTTGCGTACCACTCTTCGGCAGGATCCCGATGTTATTATGGTAGGAGAAATTCGAGATAAAGAAACGGCTCAACTTGCTATACAGGCCGCACTGACGGGCCACCTTGTTCTTTCTACTATTCACACTAATTCAGCCACGGGTGTTATACCTCGCCTTATTGATATGGGAGTTGATCCTTATCTTATTGCCCCAACTTTGATCCTTGCAATCGCCCAGAGACTGGCTGGTGGATTGTGTCCAGGATCCGGTAAGGCTATACCTATTGAAGGTAGCTTGAAAATGATGATAGATAGCCAGTTTGCTGATCTGCCTCCGAAATATAAGGCAGAATTGGATTTTACTAGCGAAGTATATGAAGCATCGAGTACTGCTGATTGTCCTTCTGGTATGAGGGGTCGCGTGGCAGTGCTTGAAGTGTTTGAAATGGACAAGGATTTGGAAGCAATTATACTGAAAAGCCCAACTGAGATTGAAATTACTAAAGTAGCTCGAAGTAAGGGAATGTTGAGTATGAAAGAGGATGCGATGCTTAAGGCGATGCATAGGATTATTCCGTTTGAAGAAGTTAATATGTTATAAATTGGAGGCTGTGCATTGGTTTGGAAATTAGTCCGGAAATTAGTTTTTTGTTTTTCAATACAGTATACTAAAGGCAATTATATGGAAGAAAAAAAACACATAAAAATACTTTTGGTAGACGATGATAAATTTCTTCTTGATATGTATGCGTTAAAATTTAAGAAAAGTGAACTAGAGGTGGATACTTCTTCAGGAAGTAGTGATGCATTGTCAAAGTTGCGAGGTGGAGGCACACCCGATATTTTACTTTTGGATATTATCATGCCTGGTCAAGACGGTCTCGAACTTCTCAAAATAATCCGTACAGAAAAGCTTATTCCTCAGGCGGTGATCATTATTTTGTCTAACCAAAATGATGCAATGGATCAAGCGAAGGATCTCGGTATCGATGGATATATAGTCAAGGCTATGACTATTCCTTCTGAAGTAGTTGAAAAAGTACTTTCGATATACACACACAAGACCTAGGATACGTATCGTACACAATATTGCACACGTAAATAATATTTTAATAAAAGAAATATAATTCATTATTTTCATGACCACCCTAGCCCATACACAACTTGATGATTTGGTAGCCACTGTTCTCAGAGAGGACGCTTCCGATCTTCATCTCGCAGAAGGACGCCAACCTATTCTTCGAGTAGCGGGTTTTCTTATACCTCTTGTTACTCTTCCTGTGTTTACTCGAGCTGACATGGAGGCTCTTCTGGAAATTTTTATTGATTCAAAGAAGAGAGAACATTTTAAAGAATTCAAAGAATGTGATTTTGCATATAATCACAAAGACGTAACTCGATTTCGTGGCAATGTATTTCAGGAACTTGGAAAGATTAGCATTGCCCTGCGACTTATTCCTAAAAGTATTAAGACTTTGGAGGAGTTGCGACTTCCCTCTATACTTGAAACATTTGCAAGTAAGCAACAAGGATTCTTTTTGGTTGTTGGCCCGACTGGTCAAGGCAAGTCAACGACCTTGGCTTCACTCATTGATATGATTAATGAAACGCGTCTCGAACACATTATAACAATCGAAGATCCCATCGAGTACATTTTTGAAAATAAAAAAGCCATTATCGATCAGCGTGAGGTGAGAGAAGATACTCCGGATTTTCACACTGCCTTAAACGGCATGTTTCGTCAGGATGTGGATGTGTTGATGATAGGAGAGATGCGAAGTCCAGAAACAATCTTTACCGCGGTTACAGCGGCGGAAACAGGACATCTCGTTTTTTCTACGCTACATAGCAACACTGCTTCGCAGACTATTGCACGAATCATTGATTCTTTCCGTGCTGATCAACAGAGTCAGATCCGTGTTCAGCTCTCTGCATCCTTGCTCGGTATTTTTTCACAACGACTCGTTCCTCGTATATCTGGAGGACTCATCCCGGCGTGTGAACTGCTTATAAATAATAACGCAGTCGGCAATCTTATTCGGGAAAATCGAGTACATGAGATTAATACGGTTATTGAGACTGGCTCAGACCAAGGTATGATCGATTTGAATCGTTATTTGTCCGAGCTTGTTCGGGCAGGGGAGATCACCATAGAAAATGCATATTTACATTCCCATAACCCAAAGTCCTTGGAGAAAATGATTTAATTATTTTTAAATATGATTTTTCTATATAAAGCGCTTACAGCGACAGGTGAATCGACAAAAGGAGAGATTGAGGCAGTCTCGGAGGATTTGGCTATCAGTGTTTTGCAAAAGCGTGGACTTATTATTTCCGAGATTCATGACGCTGACGCGAAAGGTTTTAGTCTCGGCAATCTTGGTATTTTTAACCGTGTTTCTCATAAAGATGTGGTTATTCTGTCGCGTCAGATGGCCACATTGTTTGCGGCTCAAGTGTCAGCCTTGCGTATTTTTCGTCTTATCGGTGCTCAAACCCAGAGTGTAACTCTTCAAAAACATCTTCTGGAAGTGGCGGACGATATTCAGGGTGGTACTTCTATTTCGAATGCACTCGCCCGTCATCCAGATGTTTTTTCAAATTTTTACGTTAATATGGTAAAGGCAGGAGAGGAGTCGGGTAAATTAGATGAGACGTTTAACTATCTCGCGGATTATCTTGATAGAACATACGAAGTGACATCGAAAGCAACCAACGCCCTGATTTATCCAGCCTTTGTTGTTATGACTTTTGTGGGGGTGATGATTCTCATGCTTACTGTTATTATTCCCAAAATCAGTGTCATGCTCACCGACTCAGGTCAAGAAATCCCTATCTATACTAAAGTTGTTCTCGGCATTAGTAATATTATGGTTCACTACGGTATATTTGTAGCTATGGGTTTTGTCATTGCCGGTTTTGGAGTCTGGAAGTATTCCCAGACCGAAGACGGAGCTCTCCGTTTAGATGAAATTAAGTTGCAAGTTCCGTATCTTGGTGATTTGTATAGAAAACTTTATCTTTCTCGGATTGCAGACAACATGAATACCATGATCCGAAGCGGAATTCCTATTCTCCGTGCGTTGGAAATTACTTCTTCGATTATTGATAATCATTTATATAAAAATATTCTTGATAACACTTTAATAGAAGTAAAAGGTGGTAGTTCTTTGTCTACGTCCTTTGGAAATTATCCTCAAATCCCTGGAATCATGGTTCAGATGATCAAGGTCGGAGAGGAAACTGGTGAGCTCGGCAATATTTTAAAAACTTTGGCTGCTTTCTACCAGCGTGAAGTTACTACGGCAGTAGACACACTGGTTGGTCTTATTGAGCCGATTATGATCGTCGCTCTCGGCGCTGGTGTCGGTATTCTTCTTGCGTCAGTACTCATGCCTATTTACAATATAGCTTCGGCAAACTAATTATCATTTCTCTCTGTCACTCTAGGGCGATTATCCACAGGCACACTCTTTCTCTGCTTTTCATATTATCTTAATCCTCGTATACTGTACATATTCGTTTAATAAAAAACGGTATTCTCTGTAAGAGAGAAAATGGTCGAGGTCCACAAAAAATATAGACACTATAGATTATAAATTTCATTAATCATTATTTTATTAAATTCAATTCTATGACAAAAAAATTGCCATCGTTTAGTAAAGGTTTTACATTGATCGAATTGCTCGTCGTTATCGCTATCATCGGCATATTATCTTCGGTTGTTCTTGCGTCACTTAACACTGCTCGAGGTAAGGGTGCGGACGGTGCCGCGAAAGCTGACCTTAACAACATCCGAGCTCAGGCAGAACTTGTGTATGACACAGTATCTCCAAACAGTTATGCGACGGTGTGTATAGATCCAAATGTAGTTAAAGGTATTACAAATGCTTCTTCTGTAGAGGGTGGTGCTTGGACAGCTGTTGCATCTAATGCTACTACGGTCGGATGTAGTAGTCCGGGTGCTACTTGGGTAGCATGGATTTATCTTTTGAAAGGTGCAGCAGGAACTAATTACTGGTGTGTAGATAATACAGGGACATCTATGCAAAAGACGGTCGCTCCTGGTAGCGCTGCTCCAGTATCATGTGGTGCTTCTGCCGGAGTTGCATGGTAAGTCAATTGTAGTATTGTTACAACAAAAAAACACTTGAATGTTCAAGTGTTTTTTTGTTGTAACAATATATTTTTTGATTCATTTTAATTTTGGTATATACTATGTGTATGGACATCATCGCTCTTATTTATATTTTTCCCTACCTTTTTATTTTAGGCACTATCGTTGGAAGTTTTGTAAATGTTGTCGCCTTACGGCACGGGACAGGACTGCGAGCCACTCACGGCAGGTCTCTCTGTATGCACTGTGGCATTCCTATTAAATGGTACGATCTTATTCCAGTTTTTAGTTTCATGGGACTTTCAGGAAAGTGTCGTGCATGTAAAGGTCGACTATCGTGGCAGTATCCGCTCGTCGAGCTTGCTTCCGGCATCATCTTCGTTGCTCTTGCTGTGCGTCAATATAGTCTTTGGCCATTGTATAGTAGTTTTGCTCATGGTTTTCTTTATTCTGTTTTATTTTTCATCTACTACGCTTTTGTATGGAGCGTACTTTTGGCTATAGTCATCTACGACATGCGTCACAAAATTATTCCCAATACTTTCGTCTACACATTTATCTCTTTGGCAGTCGCAAAGCTTCTGCTGTTATTCTATTGCTCGACTGTTGTATTAGGGGTTGCATCACTTGATCTCGTTCAGGCATTAGATATGTTTTCACCCTTTATTCTTTCTCTACCTTTTGCTCTTCTGTGGTTTATGTCTCGAGGAGAATGGATGGGTTTTGGAGATGTAAAACTTATGTTTGGTATTGGTGCCCTGCTTGGGTTTGTGTCAGGAGTATCCGCAATCATTCTCGCTTTTTGGACAGGGGCAAGCATCGGTATTTTTCTTTTGATTGCTTCTCGTAATTCTCATACCCTTGCCCACTCAAAAGAACACAGAGACTTACACAACTGGCGCATGAATTCTGAAGTACCATTTGCTCCCTTCCTCATACTCGGTACTCTTATCGCTTTTTTTTGGCATGTGGATATTTTAGGGTTGGGTACACTGTTTCATGTTTTCCATTAGTTATCGTCTTAATTATGAAAAGAATGTCTGTTCGCACTGGATTTACTCTTATTGAAATGATGGTTTCCATCGCTATTATTACACTACTTGTGTCGGTAGTTTTCTACAACTATCGAACGTTTAATAATAGACTTGCTTCTTCTTCGGCAGGACAAGAAATTGCTCTTGCCACTCGCCAAGCTCAAACATACGGTTTGTCGGTGAAAGAAGTAACTGCGGGTGGGGGCGATTTTAACACGGGGTATGGTCTGTTTCTTGACGCGAGTAACCCAACAGCTTTTTATATTTTTGCTGATACAAATCATAATGGAAAATATGACGGAGACGCAGCGTGTTCGGCCGGCACTGAATGTGTACAAAAAACACCATTACGTGATGCGGTATCTATAGTTTCTTTGTGCGGTACTGATAATTCAGGTACCCAGTACTGCCCCCCTTCTAGTGCAGTATCTCTCAATATTGTTTTTGTGAGACCTAATACTGATGCAGTAATTCAGTTTACTAATTCGGGGGGATCCATAGTAGGAGGTACATACCAGTCTGCTACTATCACTCTTGCAATACCAGGGACAAATGACCCTGCGACTCAGTCCGTGGTCACTGTTGATCTGACTGGCCGAATCTCCGTTAAGTAAAGTCTTCCAAATTATGATAAAAAAATTAAAATTAAAAAATGTGTCGTTAAAGATTTTCGGGAGAAATCTCAATATGGGTTTTACTTTGGTCGAGCTTCTTGCCTCCGTGGCTGTTTTTAGCCTTATCATGGTTATGTCCCTTGGTTCTATACTTGCGGTACTCGATGCAAATCACAAGTCTCAAACCTTACGTACGGTGATGGATAATCTAAATTTCACCCTTGAAGGAATGACTCGGTCCATACGTTTTGGTCAAAACTATCATTGTGGATCAGGAGGAGATACTACTGTCTCGGCAGATTGTGCTGGTGGGCAAAATAGTCTCACAATAAAAGACTCTGCTGGTAGACAAGTCACTTATTTTCTATCTGGCACCCAAATCGCTCGCTCAATAAATGGTGGTACCGCATTTTTTCTGACGTCTAGCGACGTCACTATTCAATCACTCACATTTCGTGTTTTTGGATCGGCACCGTATCCGGGAGATTTGCTTCAGCCTCAAGTCATTATTGTTATTCAGGGATATGCTGATCAGAAAAATCTAGCCAAATCCTCCTTTACGCTAGAGACGACCATATCTCAACGTAAATTCGACTTTCAATAGTATTTTAAAAACATGATACGAAAAATAAATAAACAAATAGAAAAAAACAGAGATAAAAAAAGAGGATTTACGCTAGTAGAAACACTTGTGGCGGTCTCTATTTTGTCTATTTCTATACTTGGAACTTTTACTGCAGTGCAAAATGGCTTGCAGAATTCTACATTTGCTAAAGACCAAATAACTGCGTTTTATCTGACTCAAGAAGTGATGGAATATATGCGCAATATCCGTGATGAAAATGCTCTCCATTCTATCAGTGCTGTATCCAGTGGAGGATCTTCGATCAGTTGGCTTCACGGACTTTCTGAAATTGGAAGCGATCCATGTTATTTTGGTAACACCTGCACACTGGATTCGCCACGCAAAACTTTGGCTACATGCTCTGGTAGTTGGGGCTCTTGTCCGTATCTTAACGAGGATTCAACAAGTGGTTTGTTTGGCTATACAGGAGGTTGGCCGGTCTCACGCTTTCAGCGCGAGATACAATTTCAAAGCATCAATGCACATGAAATAATTATAAATGTTTCGATTACATGGAAGAGTGGATCGTTTGTGAAGACATTTAAGGGGGGACAATCCCTTATGGACTGGCAATAAAAAATCCAAATTATGAAAACAATAAAAAATCAAAATGGATTTACACTACTCATTGCTATTTTAGTCACCGGCATGCTTCTTTTGGTTAGTTTTGTTGTCAGCAATATTGCTCTCAAGCAACTTGTCTTGGCCTACTCCGGGCAAGAATCTCAGTATGCATTTTATAATGGTGACAGTGGTGTGGAGTGTGCTATATATTGGGATCTCAAATATGGTACGCAGAGTGCATTTGATAAATATATTGCAGGTTCGGTGAACTGTAATGGCCAGACAGTCACCAGTGGTAGTCAGACCGTACCGACTATTCCTACCCAGTCATCTGTGGTGGGTGGGGGAGGTGATTCTAACCCGGTCAGTCTTTTTAAGATTGATTATACACATGGCTGTGCCATTGTTCGGGTAACCAAGCTGGCAAACGGTAACACGACCGTCGAATCCCGTGGTTACAATACTTGTAACACTTCCTCCGACCGTAGGTTTGAAAGAGGAATTACGATTACGTATTAAAACCTATCAACTAACTCCGCATGTTTTAGAAAGACTCAAAATCTTAAATTTTGCTCATAATTAGAAACTTTATAATGAGCGAGGGGAATTAATTGAAGCGCTTTTAAGAGAATAGAAAACTATTTTTAGTGTGATAGTATGTTTGTATGCCACAAAGGATTTCACAGAAAGTGCCCGCATATGTCCTTGAACGCCTTTCCAAGCTCAAGGCCACCATCGAGCATCATCGGTACAACTACCACGTGCTCGATGTGGAAGAAATTTCAGCTGAAGCACTTGATTCTCTTAAGCGTGAACTTGGAGAGATTGAAACTACATATCCTGAGCTTGTTACTTCTGATTCGCCGTCGCAGAGAGTTGCCGGGGGACCCATTCCTGGGTTCAAAAAGATCTCTCACAAAGTGCCCCAGTGGTCTTTTAATGACGCATTTACGGAAGAAGATATGCGTGACTTTGACACCCGAATAAAGCGGATGCTTGCAAAAGAATTTGGTCATGATGTGTCGCCTACATACACCTGTGAATTAAAAATAGATGGATTGAAAGTTGTATTGGAGTATGTCAAAGGTGTGTTAATAACTGCTGCGACACGCGGTGATGGAACGGTGGGTGAGAATGTCACAGCAAATGTTCGGACGATTGAGTCAGTACCGCTTGTGCTCCGTTATGTGGATGCTGTAACTGCACGCCTTTCTCATACTGCTCTGGATAGTACTGTGAATATTATTGTCGAAGGTGAAGTATGGTTACCAAAAAAAGAATTCGAGCGTATCAATACAGCTCGGGCAAAAGCAGATGAAGCTATTTTTGCCAATCCTCGTAATATGGCCGCAGGAACTTTGCGACAGCTCGATCCGCGAATAGTGGCAGAGCGACGTTTGCAGACATTTGTATATGATATTTCGCAGTATTATCATGATCACAACGGCACAAACGAGAAAATACCTGCAACTCAAATGGGTGAATTAGAATTACTTAAAAAACTTGGTTTCAAGGTCAATCCTCATGCTCGTGAATGTAAAAATATAGACGAAGTTATTGCTTTCTGGAAAGAATGGCAGAAGAAAAATACGAAACAAGTATATCAAATAGACGGTGTGGCGGTTAAAGTAAATGAGCGAAAGTACCAAGAGGCACTTGGTTACACAGGCAAGGCGCCACGTTTTGCTATTGCGTTTAAATTCCCGGCAGAACAAGTGACGACCGTGGTGGAAGATATTGTCCTGCAAGTGGGGCGAACTGGCGTCCTCACACCCGTCGCCCATTTGCGACCTGTTTCTGTTGCTGGTTCAACAGTCTCGCGAGCAACACTACACAATGAGGATGAAATTCGACGGCTCGATGTGCGAGTTGGAGATACAGTGATTCTTCAAAAAGCAGGTGATGTTATTCCTGATATTGTATCGGTCTTGACAGAAATGCGGACCGGGAAAGAAAAAAAATATGAATGGCCGACACATGTGGCGGTGTGTGGCGACGACGGTGCGATTGAGAGAATTCCTGGTCAGGTTGCGTGGAGGTGTGTGAATAAAAATTCATTTGCTCAGCAGAAAAGAAAATTTTATCATTTTGTTTCCAAAAAGGCCTTAAATATAGAAAAACTTGGACCAAAGATTATTGATGTTCTTTTGCAAGAAAACATAATTGCTGAATATGCAGATATTTTTGCTTTAAAAAAAGACGATATGCTTGTTTTGCCACGCTTTGCCCTAAAGTCAGTTGAAAATTTACTCGCCTCGATTGAGGTGGCTCGTACCACAACACTCGCTCGGCTTTTGGTCGGACTTTCTATTCCCCAAGTGGGTGAAGAAACTGCGTATGATCTTGCGATGCATTTTGGTAGTATTAAAAAAATTCGCATGAGTGCTTTTGAAGAATTGGAAGTGCTGAGTGGTGTGGGTCCAATTATTGCTCGTGCAATTGTTGATTTTTTTATTTCAAATGAGAATAAAAAAACGGTTGATCACCTACTTACACAACTGACCATTGAAACTGTTTCTGTGTCTCGTTCTGCCGGCAAATTTTCTTGCAAGACGTTTGTTTTGACTGGTACTCTTTCATCACTTAGTCGGGATGAAGCAAAAGCAAAAATTCGCACTTTCGGTGGAGCTGTTTCAGAAAGTGTTTCAGAAGAAACTGATTTTGTTGTAGCGGGGGAGAATGCAGGCTCAAAACTTTCAAAAGCTGAAAAACTTGGAGTCCGAGTGTTGTTAGAGAAAGAATTTTTAGCTTTGCTCTAAATATGCTATTGTAAATGCATGATCACTTCCGCAGACATTACACACTTGGCTTCACTTTCTCGCATAGAACTTTTAGAGGAAGAGGCTGTTGATCTGGCGAAAGAGGTTGACTTGATTTTAACCTACGTTGGACAGATTAGACAGGCAACAGAAAAGATTGGGGACGATTTCCCTTTGAATGCAATGCAGGATGTTTCTGTATTGCATAATGTTATGCGTGAGGACACTGTTGAGTACGCACCGGGTAAATATACAGAAAGTATTCTTTCCAATACTCCTTTCCGGGAAGGAAATTATCTAAAAGTTAAAAAAATTCTTTAAAAAAATCTACACAGGGACACCATGATCGATCTCTCTACATTGACTATTGTAAGTGCGAGAAAAAAACTTGACGCAAAGGAATTCACTTGCCGTGATCTTGCTCTTGCATATCTGCACGAAATAGAAAAAAAGAATAAAGAGATAAATGCCTACCTCGAAGTGTATGATGACGTACTGACTCAAGCTGAGAGTGCCGACAAACGCATGGCTTCAGGAGATATTTTTCCATTAACTGGGATTCCTATCGCCATTAAAGACAATATTGTTATTGATGGAAAACGAGCGACATCGGCTTCAAAAATTCTTGAAGGATTTGTCTCTCCGTATGATGCAACAGTGATTACCAAATTAAAAAAACAAGGAGCGGTGTTTCTTGGCCGAACGAATATGGATGAATTCGCCATGGGCGGTTCTACAGAAAATTCTGCATATGGTCCAACAAAGAATCCTCACGATACTTCACGAGTGCCTGGTGGTTCCTCTGGAGGTTCAGTTGCGGCGGTTGCAGCACACATGGCTCTTGCGTCGCTTGGGTCTGATACTGGAGGTTCAGTTCGAGAACCTTCGGCCTTTTGTGGTGTGGTGGGTCTCAAACCGACGTATGGACGAGTCTCACGACACGGACTCATGGCGATGGGTTCCTCGCTAGACTGTATTGGACCGGTGACCAAGACCGTGACAGATTCAGAAATCATGTGTCGTGCTATACAAGGCATCGACCCACTCGACAGTACGACGTATCCGGATGTGGTGGACAAGAAACATAAAACAGGGAACATGGTTGTGGGTGTGCCGTACCACATTCTCGATCAAGAGGGAATTGACCCTGCAATACGTACAAATTTTAATGAATCAATTGAGAAATTAAAAAGTCTCGGGTATGAGATTCGAGTTATCACACTACCAAATATTTCCTATTCTCTTTCTGTGTACTACATTCTCATGCCTGCTGAAGTTTCTTCAAACATGGCTCGCTATGACGGAGTCAAATACGGCCTCCATATTGATGGAGATAATTTACTCGGAGATTATGTGAAGACTCGTCGCCACGGTTTTGGGGCAGAAGTGCGGCGTCGAATTCTCGTCGGTACCTACGTGCTCTCGACTGGTTACTACGACGCTTACTACGGTACAGCTCTCAAGCTCCGAGAGAAAATATCAGCAGATTTTAAAAAAAGTTTCGAGGAAGTAGATATTATTGCCACCCCTACTACACCGACTGTTGCATGGAAGATTGGCGAAAAAGCCCACGACCCCTTGTCAGTGTATTTGGCAGATATTTTTACTGTTCCTGCAAACATTGTTGGCATTCCAGCTCTTTCCGTGCCTTCCGGAACAGTTTCTGTCGAAGGTAAAAACCTGCCTGTTGGCTTGCAGTTTATGGCTCCACATGATTGTGAAGATCTTCTTTTTGAAGTCGGAAAGAAATTTCTTGGGGAATATTTTGTTATGTAATGAGTGACTAATTTTTGATTTTTTCTTTTATTTTCATGGCAGACCCAATTAAACCAACAGATAAACCCGCGGATAAAAAGTTCGATAAGCCAGCACCTGCGGCTGCTCCGGCAAAAGATCCATTTATAGAAATTGTTAGTTTTTTTGCAGTTATTTTTATAGCATTGTTTTTATTGAACGGACTTTTTCGGATGATTAACTCTAGTCATCTTTTTTCACGGGGTTTTTCAGGACTTACTCCAAAAGGGATTATACTTAATCATACTCGGCCGATTGTCTCGCTCAATAATCCTATCGGTGCACATGTTGTCGCGTTACATGATCTCTCTGTATACAATGATCCGGGCGGTAAGAAAGTTGGGGATCAACCCTTCAACGCTCGGGGGAAAATAGTACAAGGACCAGTGACGATAGCTGGAGTGACGTATTATTACGTTGATTTTGATACCGGTACCGACGGGTGGGTCAGGGAATCAGACATTGGGTATCTTGAAAGCGAGCCGAATGGATTTGAACGTTTTATTATGTTTTTATTTGACTTCATTTCTTTTATTAGACTAGTCGCAGTACTTTTTTCCATCGTTCTCATCGGTTTTATTACATATGTTGTACGGCGATTGACCGCGATTCGGGTTAATGAGCAAAAATTATTATATATGGAAAGCACTGCCGGTCTACCGAAACCCGAAGATACTGCTTCGAGTTCTGCCACTGTATCGAATATCGTTTTAAAATGGCAGAAAATTAAAAGTTATGCGCAGTCAGAAAATGAAAATGATTGGCGGCAGTCTATTATTGAAGCAGATATAATGCTTGCGAATTTGCTTGAAGTTCTTGGTTTACCAGGGGATACGATGGGGGATAAGTTAAAAGCAGTTGAGAAAAGTGATTTTCTTACAATAGATCAGGCTTGGGAAGCACATAAGGTTCGTAATCAAATTGCTCACGATGGTGTAGATTTCAAAATTTCCCAGCGTGAGACTAAACGAGTGATCAGTTTGTATGAGGAAATATTTGAAGAATTTAAGATAATTTAATTGGTTGCTTAATTGATTTCATTTTTAATTCATGATACTCTTTTCTTCATAGCGGGGTGGAGAAGTAGTATCTCGGGAGGCTCATAACCTCCAGACTCACGTGCAAATCGTGGCCCCGCAACAAGATATGTCTCATTGTAAATTTATAAAATATATTTCAGTTTTCATGGCATTGTCTGCATTTTTTGCAGGCTATGTACAGGCAGCAACACCGACTGTCACTTCTTTTGTTGTTACGCCCAAAAATGCTGGGAGTGGACAATTAATCTCGCTTTCTTGGAGTGGAAATAACACTACTGGTTTTAATTTGTATTACCCGTGTGTTCCTGGAGTCAAAGTAAAAAATCAGGACGGTACTATTTTTTCTTGCGATACCAAAAACCCGACGAGTGCTCAAAGTTCTGATTCTTTTGGTCTGTACGTGATAAACACGAGTGGATTGCAAAAAACTCTTACATTTAAACTCTACCCAAAAGCTTTAGACGGAACAGAGAATATAGCTGGCGAACAGGACCAGTCTCTTGTTCTTGCTACAAGTCCTTTTCCTATAAATAATTTTTCAGCATCTGCAAGTACAACTGCGACTGGTGTTCCTGTAAACTTTACATGGAGTGGACTAGATGTGGATGGGGTCAATATAATGGTGGTGTGTCCCACTGACATTTCTCTTGCATCTGCCGATGGCACTCAGAACATACCATGTAATCAAATTGCTTTCACCAACAAACTTTCCGCTTCTGGTTCGGTCGGTATTCTTTTTAGGAATGCAAATAATGATGTGTTACCGGTAACTGTTCGTGTGTTGCCTTATATTTCAGATAATTCATACGATCTTATCCATGCCCAGTCACTTGATCTCACTATTGCAAGTGACAAAACTCTTCCATCACAAATTCTGGGTTTCAGTTCTTCGAGACCGTCTGTGCCTTCAGATGACAATGTGACATTGTCATGGACAACCAAATACACTGTAGGAGTTAATCTTAAAATGAATTGTGTAGACGGAGTCTCATTGAGTCTCGTCACCTCAACTTCGACACTGCCTGTGCCGTGCAATGCATTTTTTCCTGGAACTATTTCATCCTCCGCACTCTCTTCCAATGCTTCGACTACTATTTCCCTCAGTAATTTATCTACGCAAACAAAGACAGTGACTTTTTCGCTCATGACTCAGTTTGCAACAGGAGGATTTGACGGGGTAAATTTCCAAAAAATTTCTCTTTCAATCTCGCCAAAAGGTCAGGCAATACTCGTTTCGGCACCTATTGTAAACTCTCTTTCTTCTACGATTGCCACTTCTAGCCCTATTTCCATTACCACACCCACTTTTAATTCGGTACTTACTGGCAGTGGAAATACTACAAGCAGTTCTTTGAGCGGGTTTTCTCCTCGGAAAAAATTTACTAAATTTCTCAAAACAGGTTCTCGCGGGGACGATGTGTTAGCATTACAAGAATTTTTAGTTCACAATACTAGTCTTTCACAAGGTGTTTCAGTGAGTGGATATTTTGGCAAGCTGACTGCCAAAGCTGTAGGGAAGTTTCAAATAAAATATAACATTGCACAGTCAGGACAAGCGGGGTTTGGGACTCTTGGACCAGCCACTCGAGCAAAGTTAAACTCTTTATAGACTTTTAATTTTCTCAGTATTTTTTTGTGGCATTTTTTAGTGTAGTTGTGCCATTTTCTTTTTTCCATTATAGTAGCTCTGTGTCTCTAAAGTGGTATAAATTGTAGTACATCTTTTTACCACCTAAAAGTAGTAGTATACGCACGCCGGCGTAGTTCAATGGCAGAACGGGGGACTCATAAGCCTCAAAAAATGGTCCGATTCCATTCGTCGGCACAAATTAATTTTGATTGTTTCTTTTTACGTGATACCATGAATCATGGTATTTCGAAATCAAATCTCCATAACAGCAGATAGCGGGGTCGGCAGTACGACTACTGCGAAACAACTTCACTTATTGCTCGGTATTTCTCCGTGGCGATGGGTCAATGCTGGAGCGATTATGCGTATTTTTGCACACCAGCTCGGACTGTCTATCGAAGAATTTGCCGAGTATAATTCAGCGCATCTCGAGGAAAAATATGACGAACAATGTGACACCATGATACAGCATTTTGGTGAGCAAGATTATGTTATTTTTGAGGGGCGTCTTGTTCACTACTTTGCCCCGCACGCTTTTCACGTTAAGTTGATCTGCAATCCAAGCATTCGAGCTGTGCGTCGGGCAAAAGACATGCCAGAACTAAAAATGGAACAGATTTTGGAAAAAATAGTTAGTCGAGATGCGATGAATGTCAAACGATATCGAAAATTGTATGGCGATGAAGTTGTGTGGGGTGATCATGCATTTAATCTCGTTCTTGATACGGGAGTTCTTGCCCCACAGCAAATTGCAGAGAAAATCATTGACGGACATATCCACTGGCTTGCTGGAGAGGCAGGACTTAAATAAGCCACATGAGACTCTTTGAAATTATGTGATTTTATGTATAATAGTCTTAGCACTTAGCACATGCTTCCAGAAAGAAGAAAAAAGTGTGAGTTTTAAGAGACGCAGAAGTGTGCTAAAGAGCAGAGAAAAAATGCGGCTGTAGCTCAACGGTAGAGCACCCGCCTGTCACGTGGGAGGCCGTGGGGTCAGCACCCATCAGCCGCGCAAATAAAACCGCCATTGGGCGGTTTTATCGTGGCTGAGGAAGAAAACTGCTTTGCTTCCGTATGGGTGCTGACAGGCGGAGCTATGTTTTTCAGCAGAAAAACGAGCGAGCCAAGGTTATAAAATTTTTTGAGCGTCGGCGAGGAAAATATTTGTAACCAGCACCCATCAGCCGCGCATCGAAAAAGAGCTTGAAGAATCAAGCTCTTTTTCTGTAGGCTGAATGGATGTGGAACTGTGTTATTATCTTTGTATGGAAATAAAATATAAAATTCAGGAGCTTTTAGGAAAACAAATTTCTGTTTTTGATTTAAAAGGAATAGGTGCGTGCAACAATGCGTACTATGTTGAAACAATTGATGGGAGTAAATACATAGTAAAAGAAGAAAGAGCGGTTAAAGAATTTTTACCTGAAAATAGTTTGATTGTAGAATCCGCTGTTGCAAAAAAGTTATATGAAGCTGGTCTTTCTGTTTCTGTACCACACGTCATTTTTGTTACAGAACATCCTGAAATGTATGGATATGAGTATGTGGAAGGTAACTTAATGAAAAACGTTTGGGGTTTTTTAAATGAAGAAGAAAGGATACATATTTGCAATTCGCTTGGTCTTTTCCATGCAGAAATAGGCCAAAAGATTACTAAGGAAGCATCGGTAGCGTGTGGCGTTAAGATTAATGATTCGAGGGGATTCCATCCTGAAATAATAAAGGATTATGACAGATTGGTTGTTGATAGTAATGTGCCAGATGAATTTAAAGAGCTTGTTAAGAAAGCGAAGAAGATATTTGACGGAACATCTAATATGGCCGTTTTTCAATTTATTCATAACGACGCTCATCATGAGAATATTCTGATTAAAGATAAAGTTATTTCGGGGATTATTGATTTTGGCGAAGCTGAATATGGAGAAATGGCTAAAGAGTTTTCTCGTTATATTCGAGATTATCCTGATTATTTTCAATATATAGTTTCTGCATACGAGGATAGATCTGGAAATAAACTATACTATGAGCGTCTCGTAACTAATGCGTTGATATCAGGTTTCGTAGATATAGTTGAAAATTACTGGAAGGGAGGTGAAAAAAAAATACAAGCTGAAAAAGCTATTGAGAAGTATAAGTTGCTTATTGATGTGGAATATCAAAGTGTGCTAACAGATCTTATTCTCTGGGCTGAAAGCATTATTGGCACAAGGTTTACTGCAACTAAAGAAATCCATGGTGATGAGGGTGAGGTGTATAAGTTGAGTAATGATATAGATATATATTTCTTAAAATTAAAAAAGAATTCAGACTTTTCCAAAGAAAGTGCCCGTTTGGAATGGTTAAAAGATAAATTACCGGTACCTCGAGTTTTGGGTTGCACTGTCATGAAAGGAATATGTGCGATGTTAATTTCAGCAATTAAAGGGAAGAATTTAAAAGTATTGAGTCAGGAATGGCCACCTGAAAAAGTTATAGAGAAATTAGCTGATGTACTACATCGATTTCATAATACAGATACAACTGGATGGCCGTTTGATCTTTCTGACTCAGAAAAAATTCTTGTGCATGGGGGTGCATGTCTTCCAAATTTTATTTTTACAGATAATTCATTTTCAGGCTATGTTGATTTAGGTGAAGTTCAATTAGGTAATGTTGAGACCGATCTTGGTGCTGCGATTTGGAGTTTACAATTCAATCTTGGTCATGGTTATGGGCAAAAATTTCTAGAGAAATATGGATATTCTGACACGAGTGAAGAAAATATATAAAGATTGAGATTAGAATATGAAAAATATCAACAAGCTCACGGATTCTTATTGTAATGTTTCATAATCGCAGTTCCGACTTCGTCCACAAGTCCGCGCATCGGAAAATAGAGCCAATAATATGGCTCTATTTTCGTATACTGATTGGACGGGAGAACTGCGTTAAAATTCTGGGTAATGAATTTACCTTACATACAATAAAACGAATATTTCATGTGGTATTAAACTAATTTTTTCTACGCCCTGCAAGAACAGAAATTCCCTATACTGTTTAAATTTAGTACAATCACCTCATGACTGAATCGATTAATGGGATGGGACCAACGCCTCCAGAGACAAGAATAGAAAATAAAGAAAAAAAGCAATATGATAAGGATTTTTTTGATTTGCAAATACAATTTGCCAAAAAGCTTTCCGAAGTGAGCGGAATACCTTTCCCAGAATTACTACTCAGTCATACAGGCCTGTATCACTTCTTTAAATTAGGGAAGGTTGTCGATGTAAACAATCCTGTGTGGCGAAAATTTATTTCGCAGGGAGATCAAAATATAACCGAAAGAGCATACGACCTTTATTTGCAAGTTCAAAGAGCGCGCGAGTCGTCTCCTGAAAATAAAAAACCACACCGTATGCACTTTGGTTGTTTCCAGCACGACTACAACGAACAGGAAAAAACAGTATACATGCACTTTGGTAATACGGAAAAAAGGGGTAGCCCGTTTGACGATATAGGAAAAAGAAAACAAGAACTAAAAGATATGTTTGAATACATAAAAGAAAATCACCCAGAGGCGAAGTATGTGCGAGGTGATTCATGGTTGTATCATGTAAAAGACTACAAGGAAATTTTCCCTTCTGAATACAGCGCACATCCAGAGCCTTCTGAGGCGCCGTATCTGGCACTATCCACATGGGGCCAATTTTTGGACAGAAATCACGAAACTAGACCTGAAGCTTTTGATTCTTTCAAACAAAGATTGCAAGCGGCTCAAACATGGGATGAGGTTTTAAAAAGTATTCCTCTAATGCCTCTACGACCAGGCACTAATATAGAAAATTTCTACAGGGATTTAGGAATTAAATAGGGTAGAGACTACAAACCAACTGTACATATTTTTTATCGTAAATCTGGTATATAAATATACCCGCCATGCATTCGTATAGCAGTTCCCACTTCGTCCACTAGCCCGCGCAAATAAAAACGCCATTGGGCGGTTTTATCGTGGCTGAGGAAGCAAACTGCTTTGCTTCCGTATGGGTGCTGACAGGCGGAGCTATGTTTTTCAGCAGAAAAAAACGAGCGAGCCAAGGTTATAAAATTTTTTGAGCGTCGGCGAGGAAAATATTTGTAACCAGCACCCATCAGCCGCGCAAGACTGGACAGACCTCTGAAAAGGTCTGTTTTGTTTTACCTAGACTCATATTTTCCGGTTCCACCCGATTTATTTCCTCTTCCACCAATTTTCTCTTTTTCTCGATGCTTTCGAGCCAAATATTTTGAGAAATATGGAGATTTTCTTGGAACGTTTTTTTGTGCTAGAGTCACTGTATATGATAGGAGAAAACTTTGATCCAAAACTCGAATCACCTGTAAATCTGATTGAGAAATTCAATGAGCGACCAGTTATTTTTCTCTCAGAAAAATCAATTGTAACATATGAAGAAGTAGAAGCGGCTCGAGTTGAATCAGGTGCTGACAGTCTCTTTGTCTGCGATTTCTGTATCGAAGGTATCGAACCTTTTGAAAAAGGAGGATATTTTGAAATGGGAAAAATAATCAACGTTGATCATCACAGTGAATTAGTAAAATACAATCGCCATATCTCCAGTGCAAATCTGGCAATAGAATACATTCGTAATCATCCCAATTTTCTTGATGGTACAAAAGCACTTACGCATCATACTGATTGTGATAGTGTGCTCTCGACCGCACTCATGTCAGGTATCATCGAGCCAAATGAAAAATTTGGTATAGCAGCTATTGCAGCTGATCACACAGGTATGCCAAATGAAATTGCCGATGTATTGCAAGCGATCAAAGATGGACCAGATGGCGATAATGGAGGAAAATCTACTTCCGAGAATAACAAACGAAAGTATTTATATTCATTGGAACAGTTACAAAATCTTTTGAATGGTAAAAAATTAGATATTAAAGCGCAAGAATTGTATGACAAGAGATTGAAGGAAAGAGAATTACTTAAAAATATGATTAGTAAAGGTAAATTCCAGTTTGCAGGTAACAATAGTGAGGTTGTGTATTTGGAAAGTGAGCAGGAGAAGTTTGACGCTACATTACTCATTGGATTATTTCCTCAAGCCAAAGTAATATTTACAGCGAGACGAGGGAATGATGGAAAAACTATAGCCAATGTTCGACTCGGTATGGCCGCATCCGAAGGTAGTGATGTTCGAGAAATAATGACCTCTATTGATGAGCCGTTTGGTGGTCGCTGGAATGCAGGAGCTAATCGTCGTAAAGGAGGATCGGATTCTTCAGCAAAAAAAATTGCAGAAAAGATAGTGCTTTACTTTAGAATTCAGTAACTTAAAGAAGTTTCTATTATTCAAGCTATGTAAATATGTCCATTATACTTCATTATCTCAGTTTCCACTTCGTCCACTAGTCCGCGCAAAAAAGCACGTTTGGGGCTTTTTTGCTATACGGCTGAAAAAATGTTGAGAACATTTTCGTGTGGGTACTGAAACCGATTGATCATCTTTTAGATTTTGTAATCAAAAATTTCAAAAAATCCAAAATTCTTATTCTGTTGACTGATTGAATGTTGTAATTGTGATATAATTTTAGTATGGAGTCTATACCACCACAGAATGAATTGTTTGAATCTCGATTAAAACAGCTTAAAACGTTTTGTGACATTTTGTCTATAACGGAATTTGAAGTCGGTAAAAAAAAGAAAATTATGACAATAATGCCATTTAATTTTGTGGAAGCATCTTTAAGAAAAAATATTTCAATACCCTTAGTTCAGGGGTTCGGTCTCGACGGTTTAAGAGCTTCTTTTGACATTAAAAACGGAATAAAAATATGGTTCACTAAT
>JBBQLO010000008.1:0-25296 GCA_038327915.1 Parcubacteria group bacterium
AAGAACTGCTTGACCACGATGCTCTGATAGGGGAGCTTTCTAATGAATTTGTAAACGGTGATGCTGGTGATGTCATAAATCGCTTGGAAGACCTCGGTTTGGATATTAACGACTTGGAAATATAAAAAGTGAATAGAAAAATTAGAACAAACTGGTCCAAAATTTGTACTTGACAAACATACGCAATAAGTGTATGGCTGTAGAGTAGTTCTTTTATACCTTACTTGCAAGTCGCCATAGCTGAAAGTGCCTTATTTCACAACATAAAATAGGGCTTTCCCAGCTATGGCGACATTCAGTCGCTCTCTGGCACACAAGGAGACAGACAATGGGAAAAGCCATCGCTATCGGTCAGTCTTTGAACCTGTTCTCGACCATCGCTCGCGGCCGATTCAATCCCGCCAAGTTCATTTACGAGGGTTTGAGAATCCTCAACGATGAGACGGACGCCCGTTCCATCGCACTCACCGAACTGGACCTCACCAAGGTAGAGCACGTTACGATGCTCAAGTACGGCGAGACCCACGTCAACGGCGAGGAGAAGCTCAGGCGTCTGAAGTCGTCGGATTACATCCGACTGGACACCGACATCTTCTTGACGCTCTGGGGAAACCAGCACCTTATTCCCGAGAGCTGGAAGGAAAAAGTAAACGAACACATCCGCTTCGTTTACTTTGACGGCACCATCCTTCGGTACTTGAACGGTAACCGTTGCGTTCTGTGCCTGTACTGGGGTGGCAGTGAGTGGTACTGGGACGTGCGTTGGCTGGGCCGCGATTGGTATGCCTCGGACCAGTCGGCCGTTCTCGCAAGTTAGTACTTGGGATTTGGTCACTGGGACCTTCTTGGAACCTTTGACCTTTGACCTTGGACCCTGCATTCGTGTGGGGTCTTTTTCTGTATGATAGTATACAAAATGGCAGTAGTTGAATATCAGTGCGTGTTTACGGATGCGTACCATCGAACACAGTATCCATATATCCAGAGTATTTTCGAGCACGGTTTCAAATAGCGTGGTGTGTGAAGACACTTCAAAAAAAGAAGTTACTTGGTATAGCGTACTAGGGCATTATGATGCCGAAGACAGTGGAAACCCTACAGACAACCCCAAGAGTATTCAAGGGGTGGGAGATGAAAAGAAACACTTTTGGAGGTGTCAAGTTGTTTCGCAAATCTCCATTTCGTGAACAGATGGTCACGATTGATATTTGGAAACTACGCAAGCACGAACCGTGTCGACGTGATCACGTAGAATACAGTATCGAGAATTTTCTGAAGTTGGCTCCACTTACGGTTCAATCCATTGCAGTTGATCTACAAAACGGATTGGTGAGACGGGTTATCAATGCATTACTTAATCGGACAGTTGCAGTCAATCATAAGGCAGAAATGGCAAATTACTGTCGAGTGTGCAATACAACACTCGAAGAACTGGTTATGAAAAAAGCGGGGGAATATAATTTTACACCGATTCTGTGAGGGATCGGTGTTTTGTTGGCTACTATATTGGTTCCTCCTGAGCTTTACTTGCTCCAACCGCATGGAGTGCACTCGTTACTTCGTGTAAAAGTGCTGTGTGAAATTCTTTTCCAGAAGTTGCTAACAAAAGTAGATCATTGTGGATGAGAGTTTTCTGGTGTTCTACTAATACTTCTGCCGCACCGAGGACGAGGGCCCAGTGTACAAGTGCCGCACCTTCAAAGAAACCTGACCACTCGAGGAGTTCGGTTGGGTTGTCCCATTGCTCGCCGACATACGAGTCACGCATAGACCGTAGTTTTTTTCCTGTAGTTTCGAGCTTGCCGAGTACAATTGACTCTATATCACATTCGCGTGATAGTTTTTTGATGCTTTCTGCATGCAAAGTGTTGTCCTTAATTGCTTGGTTGACGCGTTCCACACCAAAACCGGCTTCGAGAGAGTGTCGGCCACGTTCAAAAGTTTCATGACTGACTTCAGCGAAAGCAAGGACCTCTCCTAATTTTTTTGAGATAAATTCATTCATGATTTTTATGTATTTGACTAATATGTGGATAATTATAGCACATGATGCTTAGTATTTGCTACACTATATATATGCAACCGTCTCAGTTTCCTACAACCCCAAGTTTACTCCCAAATCTTAATCCTCCGCACTTTATAGCTTCTTTTTTCTCTGCATCATTTTTTTCTGTATGGGGCAAACCTACTCTTTTTATCATTCTTGGAATATTCTTTATATTGTACTGTATCGTATCGAGTGTGCTTGTGTATCACTGGAAAGCGTATGGAATGGGGAGTCGAGGAGTTTTTGTAGCGGAAGTGTTATTTTTTACGGTTTCACTTTTTTTCTTTTGTATTGCCGGAGTAGCAGTATTTTTTATCTGAGTGCATTTATATAAACATCTATGAACCAACATTCATTTTTATCTTCATCTCCAGATTATAGTGCTCTTCACCTCGAAACAGATGAACATGTTATCCTAGAAGTTCGCAAACACTGGATTGTGTTCGCTGGACACGCAGCCGGTTTGCTGCTCGCAGCTTTTTTCCCTTTTATTGTCATGGTTTTGTTTCGGTTGGTTATTCTTAATCATGTTTCGGTACTGGTGCACGGTTCATTCTCATTACCCGACTTTGCCCCTACTCTGTTTACTTTTTTTTATACTCTATGGATTTTGTTTTTATGGATTTCGTTTTTTGTAGGATGGACAAAATATTATCTTGATGTTTGGTATGTGACAGAAAAACGTATTATTGCCGTAGAACAAAAGCGCATTTTCGATCGCGAGATTTCAAACATTCGCTTTGATCGTATTCAAGATGTAACTGTAGAAGTCGATGGATTTATACCAACATTTCTTGATTTTGGAAATATTAAAGTACAGACAGCTTCGGAAGATGATCTCGATTTTATTATGAATATTGTTCGCCATCCGGACGAGGTACGTCGGGTCATATTTAGTCAACATAATGAGATTGGTGATGGAAAACAAGGTGTGGGGCAAGGGTCGGTGTAGATAAAAAAATACGCGGTCCAACAACGGACCGCGTGAAAAATTTTATGGCCCTGTTGGACAACTAAACGGGAGTTTAGACAGCAAAAAATCCTGTCTTTTTGTTGGGTTTCTAAACCCTGTATGTGACCAAGACATTATTGATACGATAACTGTGTCACCTCGGGTCGCCTTGTATAAGTATATCTCTTGGTCATTAGGTTTCATTTTTACCACAATTGGTGTCCTCGTTTTTCCGTTTAGATGTCTGAGTTGTAAAACATAAGCGGAATTTTTTGAACTTTTTGGTAAAATAATTTTATAGCCTAAAACGGTGTGACATCCAAATGACACATTTTTAGAACCCTGTTCGCTCTGTGGCTGTCCCATCGATACCAAGAGAGAACAGAAGAATAAGCCCACTCCTATTTTCAACAGTTTTTTCATTTAGAACTCCTCTATTCACAGTACAGGAAATATGTGTTTCGTCAATTTGTTTTTGTGTGATATATAATGTCTTTACATGAAAATGAAAGAAAGTAGAAAAAAAATATTTGTCGGAGTTTCTGGTGGAGTGGATAGCTCAGTTGCTTTGGCGTTGTTGCAAGAGCAAGGTCATGACGTAACAGGAGTTTTTTTGAAAGTCTGGCAGCCGGATTTTCTAACAGGTGATTCAGTCGGTAATTCTGGTTGCGACTGGCGAGAAGAGCGGCGGAGTGCTATGCGAGTCTGCGCTACTCTTGGTGTACCTTTCATGACCCTCGACTGTGAGGCAGAATATAAAAAAGAGGTGGTGGACTACATGATTCGTGAATACGCTGTAGGACGAGTTCCAAATCCAGATATTTTTTGTAATAAATACGTAAAGTTCGGGGTTTTTCTAGAAAAAGCTCTCACTTTAGGAGCAGACTATGTTGCTACAGGACATTATGCGCGATTGAAAAGCAAAGAAAATTTCAAGAATGAAAATGATCAAACACTATTTGAACTTTTAGAATCGGTTGATGTCCACAAAGATCAGTCGTATTTTTTATATACACTCAATCAACACCAGCTTGCCCACACACTCTTTCCAGTTGGGCATTTGACAAAACCTGAAGTGCGGAAACTTGCCGAAAAATTCAATTTGCCAACAGCGACTAAAAAAGACAGTCAAGGGTTATGTTTTATTGGGAAAGTAGACATGAAAGAATTTCTCCAACATTTTATCGAAACAAAAAAAGGCGACGTTCTGGATACCTTGGGTAATGTTATTGGTTCTCATAGCGGAGCACTTCTATTTGCTATTGGTGAGCGACATGGTTTTATCATTACAAAAAAATCCTCACACGATCCGAGATTTTTTGTCGTTTCAAAAGATGTTGAGAAAAATACTCTTACTGTAGCGAGTAAAAAAACTGTCTATGGTGGAGGAAAGAACAACAAAGAGACAGGGCTAACACGTGAGGTAAATATGTATAACGCGAAAGAAATTTATCTCGCGGAAATACATTTTATATCAAGTGAAGAGCCTCAATTTCCATTTTGTTGTGAAGTTCGTATTCGATTCCGTCAGGAAAAACAAAAATGTGTGATTAAAAAAAAATCATTTTTGCAGACATCTGATGTGTGCAAATATACTTATACAATTGTATGTGATTCTTCTCAGTCCGGTGTTTCTGCCGGACAATCTGCGGTATTTTATTTTGACGATGTATGCCTTGGTGGCGGTATTATAGAAGCTGTTATATAATCGAGTTATGGGTAATCCTATTTTTGTTATAAAAGCAAACGGTACTCGTGAAATATTTGATCGATCAAAATTAGAGTATTCTCTCACGCGAGCCGGTACGACATTGAAAGTAATTGAAAATATATTAGCACATGTTGACAGTCATATTACGGAAGGTATGACAACACATGATATATATAAAAAAGCATTTGAATTTTTGCGTGTTTCTCTCCGCCCTATTGCCGTTCGCTACTCACTTAAACGAGCAGTAATGGATTTGGGTCCTTCAGGTTTTCCATTTGAGGATTTCGTTGCGGAAATATTTCGCCAGAAAGGTTTTGAGGCAGTCACAGGGCAAATAGTTCGAGGTTTTTGCGTTGAACATGAAATAGATGTTGTGGCTTGGAATGACAAGAAACTTATTATGGTTGAAGCCAAATTTCACAACCAACTTGGCCTTAAAAGCGATCTAAAAATTGCCCTTTACGTCAAAGCCCGTTTTGATGATTTGCGTCAGATGAAATTTAAGTACGGTGCGACACCTGGAATTGCAGAAAGTGATATTGAAAGTAAGGGGCGAACACTCGATGAAGGTTGGCTTGTTACAAACACTAAATTTACTTCAACAGCAATCGAGTATGGTTCATGCCAGGGCGGATTGAATATGATTGGTTGGAATTATCCACCACACGGCAATCTTCATGACATGATCATGGAGGCTAAGCTCCACCCGCTGACTTGTCTCGTCGCACTCAACGGTCGGGAGAAAAAAGCTCTTCTCGATCAAGGCGTTGTTCTGTGTAAAACAATTCATGACAATTCTGCTCTTCTTGAAGCAATAGGTCTCTCACCTGAAGAATCTGCGAAGGTGATACAGGAAATAGATGAATTATAATATATGAAAAATAAGAGGGAACAAAAAAATACTTTAGAGATCAAGAGAATTGCAAATTTTCTTTTTGAAGTTGGAATTTTATCAAAAACCCCAAGAAGTGGTTTTCATTTTCTTGGCACCGGCGAACAGTCTGTTGCTGAACATGTTCATCGAGTTGTATTTGTTGGCTATGCTCTCGCTCAGATGGACGGTACAGTCGATGTATCAAAAGTAATGAAAATGTGTTTGCTTCACGATATTTCTGAAACACGTATTTCAGATCTCAACCATGTTCATCAAAAATATGTTGATCGCAACGAACATCAGGCAGTTAAAGACATTACCGATTCAGTACCTTTTGGAGCTGATATGTTTAGTACATTGAGCGAATATGAAGAGCGAAAGACCCCAGAAGCCATACTTGCAAAAGATGCAGACAACCTCGAATGGGTTCTGTCTCTCAAAGAAGAAGTAGACACGGGGAATATTCGCGCTCTCAAGTGGATTGATGAAGCCGTTCTCCGTCTTAAGACACCGTATGCTAAAAAACTTGCAAAGGAAATTACTACAACTGACTCAAATGGATGGTGGTTTGGTGATAAAAAAGTCAGTAGATAAGAATTACTATGCTTTTTTCCATTTCGCAAAAAATTGATAAAATGAAAGAAATTCATGATGAAGTTTTTGCGCTGAAAAAATCACCTTTGTATTTATATCGAACTCAAAACAATTATTTTCCCGTTATCGGAGAGGGGAGTCTGGATGCCCGCATCATATTTATTGGTGAAGCGCCAGGAAAAACTGAGGCAGAAACATCCCACCCTTTTTGTGGACGCTCGGGGAAATTTCTCGACGAAATGCTTGAGTCGATACATTTAAAACGCTCGGACATATACATTACAAATCTTGTCAAAGACCGTCCGCCAGAAAACCGTGATCCAACAAAAAAAGAAATCGCACTCTACGCGTCTTTTCTCGACCGCCAAATAAAAATAATACAACCAAAAGTAATAGTCACACTCGGGCGTTTGTCCATGGCACATATGTTTAATACGTACGGTCTTGCAGAAAAATTTCAGACGGTAGGTAAAATTCACGGACTAAAATTTTCAATCAAGACTAGCCACGGAGACGTTATTGTTGTTCCACTATACCATCCGGCAGTTGCACTTTATAATGGATCACATCGTGCAACTTTATTGGCTGATTTTCAGGTGTTGAAGAAATATGTTTAACAGCAAATTTCATTTCGTTAACGGTGGTGTCGTTCGATTGTTCGGCAACCCGGGGAAACTCAAAGTAATCGTGCTTTCCTCGATAATCTTGGAGTTTCTTCGAGATGATTTTTAAAACGGCTAGGTGTGATTCACACCGAGCCATCATTTTATTATGCATAGCTTTATTGCCGTTCATATTTTTGTCTATGTTTCTGTCTGAACTCAAAGATTGTAAAGTTTTTTGATTTGAAATAAATTTGGAATATTTTTCTACTGTATGCTTTAATACACTCACCATGAAAATAAAAAATAAAAAACACCTCGCTGTCCTCACTAAATGGGATTTAAAGCTTTTGTATTCAAGTCCCACGGATTCCCAAATTGAAAAAGACTTGCAATATGCAGAAAAAGTTGCAGTTTCTTTTGAAAAGAAATACAAAGTAAAAAATCCTGCGTATTTAAAAAAAATGAACGCTTTGCACGTAGCATTAACGGAGTATGAAAAAACAATGTCTGTTGGCTTGGCAAAGCCCCTCTATTACTTTGAGTACATTCAGTGTTTGGATTCAAAAAATAATGTCGCTCGAGCTGAGATTTCTAAATTGACTAGTCGCATCACAGCTACCGCAAACAAACTCATTTTCTTTGAAGTCTCTTTATCCCAGATGCTCAAGGAAATATCAAAAAAAGATCAGAAAGTATTTCTGGAGAATCCAAAGCTCGCTCATTTTAGATATTTTCTCGAGTGTATTTTGAAAGCTTCGAAACATATTTTGAGTGAAAAAGAAGAGAAAATTTTATCGCTCAAGTCTCTCACGTCACGCTCGCTGTGGATAGACGGCACACAGAAGATTCTTAACAAACAAACTGTTGAGTATGAAGGCAAACTTATTCCACTTTCTGAAGCTGGATTAAAAATTCATGAGTTGCCGACACAGGCAACGCGATTGGAACTACATAAAAAACAGGGCGAGGTTTTTAAAAATTTAGCTGATGTGGCTGAAAGTGAAATAAACGCAGTGGTAACGGACAAAAAAATAAATGATAGTCTTCGTGGTTATGAGAAACCATACGACGCTACTATTGTGAGCTACGGTAATGACAGAAAAAGCGTATTGAATTTAGTCAAAACTGTCACTGACAACTTTCATGTTGCTCATCAGTTTTATGCAGTCAAAGCAAAATTACTTGACGTTAAAAAACTCTACTACTCAGACCGGGCGGCAAAAGTCGTCGCACAAGGTGGACAGCAGAGAAAAATCTCATTTACTGAGTCATACTCGCATTTGTATGAACTTTTTAATCGACTTGATCCGGAGTTTGCCGAAATTTTAAGACAGTACGTTGAGCGGGGACAGATAGATGTCTATCCTAAAGTAGGCAAGCAGTCTGGAGCATTTTGTTCGTCATCTGAAAACCTTCCTACCTTTGTGTTGCTAAACCACACTGACACGTTCGATTCTTTACGGACATTTGCTCACGAGATGGGTCATGCTATTCATTCTGAATACTGTCGGACGCAGTCACCTTTATACAAAGATGTGTCGATGTCGACGGCCGAAGTAGCAAGTACGCTTTTTGAAGCTTTTGTGTTTGAAGATTATTTCACCACTCTTTCTGATGAAGAAAAAATAATTGCTTTGCATGATAAAATTCATGACGACATTCAAACTATTTTCCGCCAAATAGCTTGTTTTAATTTTGAAAATGAATTACATGAAAAAATTCGTGAGAAGGGTGCATTAACTGCAGTAGAAATAGCGACACTTATGAATACCCACATGAAAGCGTATCTTGGTCCACTTTTTGAAATGCATGAATCTGATGGATATTTTTTTGTTACGTGGTCACATATTCGTAATTTCTTTTACGTGTACTCATATGGTTTTGGACAGTTGGTGAGTAAAGCTCTTCACAAAAAATATGTCGAAGATCCAAGTTTCATGAAACAGATCAAACAGTTTCTCTCACTTGGTGGATCAATGAGTCCGGAAAATATTTTTAAGTCAATTGGTGTAGATGTTTTGAGCCCAGACTTTTTCCAAAAAGGCATTGAAAGTATTAAAGAAGACATCGTGTTACTGGAGTCTCTGGTAAAGTTGCAGGGAAACAAAATTCAAAGAACAAAATAAATTACTGTCTATTGTGGATTGAAGTTGGAAGAAAAAAGCCAAAAATGGTAGGATGTTCGTATGACTTCGTCTGAAATCCGTGCGCGTTATTTAGAATTTTTTAAAAAAAGAGGACATGTTATTTTGCCCTCAGCTCCACTTGTGCCTGAAAACGATCCGACGACTTTGTTTACAGGATCAGGAATGCAACCAATGGTTCCGTATCTGCTCGGCCAGCCACATCCTCAAGGTACTCGCATTGCAGATTCTCAAAAAGCGTTTCGGACCGGTGATATTGAAGAAGTGGGGGATAACCGGCACACAACTTTTTTTGAAATGCTTGGTAACTGGTCACTTGGAGATTATTTTAAAGAGGAGCAAATTCCATGGATGTTTGAATTTTTAATAAATGAGATTCAACTTGATCCCACTCGACTCTACGTGACGGTATTTATGGGAGACAAAAAAAATAATTTACCGCAAGATACTGAATCAGCAGAGATTTGGAAAAATTTATTTGCTCGAAAAGGTATTGAGGCAAAAATTGTAGAGATCGGATCCGAAGAAAATGGCTACATGAAAGGTGTGCAAGGTGGACGTATTTTTTACTATGATGCAAAGAAAAATTGGTGGTCTCGGGCTGGCGTACCTGAAAAGATGCCACCAGGTGAGCCAGGCGGTCCAGATTCCGAGATGTTTTACGAATTTGTTCATGTAGAGCATGATGTAAAATTTGGTAAGTGTTGCCATCCTAATTGTGACTGTGGACGTTTTCTTGAAATTGGAAACAATGTATTTATGCAATACGTCAAAAACGTTGATGGATCATTTGGATTGCTTCCTAAAAAAAATGTTGATTATGGCGGTGGGCTTGAACGTATTGCAATGGCTGCAAATAATATTCCTGACATTGTTGAACTTAACCACAGGTCAATCCTGGATGTTCTTGAGAAATATTCAGGAAAAAAATACGGGCAGAATGTAGAAGATACGAGGTCATTTCGAATTGTCGCTGATCATATCAAGGCCTCAGTTTTTCTTATTGGTGACGGAGTTAATCCTAGTAACACGGATCAGGGATATTTTGTGCGCAGACTTTTACGTCGGGCAGTTCGACATTGGGACAAGCTCGGTATTGAAGAAGCCGGGCTTTCTACACTAGTGGATTCAACACTCGAATCCTACAAAGACGCATATCCGGAAACGTACCTTCAGAAAGAACATATTAGAAACGAAATTGAAAAAGAGGAAAAAAAATTTCGAGAGACTCTTAGTCGTGGGCTGAAAGAATTCGACAAGATTGCACAGGATGCTCTATCTGGAGAATCTGCGTTTATTCTTTTTTCTACATACGGTTTTCCCTTTGAATTGACGGAAGAATTGGCTCAAGAAAAAGGAATAAAAGTAGACAATGAAGCGTTTGCAGAAGAAATGAAAAAACACCAAGCTCTTTCTCGCGTAGGTTCCGAACATAAATTCAAAGGGGGCTTAGGTGGGAGTGGAGAGATGGAAGTGAAATATCATACTGCTACGCATCTTTTGCATCAGGCACTTCGCGATGTGCTTGGTGATCATGTTTCGCAGAAGGGGAGTAATATCACTGCCGAACGTCTGCGCTTTGATTTTGCTCATACAGTTAAAATGACTGACAAGGAAAAGAAAAAAGTGGAAGATATTGTCAATCAAAAAATTAAAGACAAATTGCCTGTACAGAAAATTGTAATGAATAAAACTGAAGCCCTGAAAACAGGGGCCTTACATTTTTTTGAAGACAAATACGGAGACGAAGTCAGTATATATGTAGTCGGTAATTCACTTACAGATTCGTATTCAAAAGAATTTTGCGGCGGTCCACATGTGGAAAACACAGAGACACTTGGAACATTTAAAATAACAAAAGAAGAAGCTGTTTCGACAGGTGTGCGTCGCATCAAAGCTGTGTTAGAATGAATACATGTTCCTCTCTCATTTTTTTTCACAGAAAAAAACTAAACATTCTTCACTTATTCTTGAGATCGATTCAGGCACGGTGAGCGCCGGCATTCTCGTAGAAGGTAGCAAAAGAAAGGATATTCAGATTTTATTGAGTCCCGCTCTCGGCACAAACTTACTTCAAGAAAAAGACTTGCCTACTATTGTAAAACAAAATCTGGATTTTATTTTTGAATCATTGGCGACTCGAGAAATATATATTGACCGTGTCACAGTTATCTTTTCTTCTCCCTGGCAAGTTTCTCGAGTGCGGGATATTCATGTGACACACGAAAGAGCTTTTATTGTTACCTTAGATTTCCTTGAAAGTTTCAAGAAGGTTGAAGCCACTCATCTTATGGAAGAGTCGGAGAAGGGAGAAAAGCAAAGTGATGTGGTGCAGGAAGAGGTGGAGCATGTACGAGTCAACGGATACGCCTCGGACAACTACATTGGCAAACGGACATCCGTATTCGATGCGAGTCTCTATCTCGGAGAAGTGAGACACTCTGTTTTGGAGATGGTGCGAGAAAATATTTTTACTCATACACATATACACAAAACAGAAATACAGGTCTGCACTTCTCCTTTTGTTTTTTTTAAAGCTATTTCTGAAGTTTATAAAATTAGCAATCCTTCTGGTAATTTCATTTTTATTGATATAGGAGAAGAGGTAACAGATATGATTTTGGGACATGGTGGAATTTTTATTTCCACAGTTTCTTTCACTTCGGGGGCGCAATTTGTCATTCGCCAGATTTCTAAAGTTTTAGATGTGTCACCTGAAATCGCTCTTTCTACTTTATATCTTTTTCTACACAATAAAGCCGATACCGACTTACACGATCGTGTAAAAACCCTCCTTGTCGCACTTGGTAATGAGTGGCTAATTTATTTTGAAGATGCCATGTCCTCTCTTCTTGCTACGACCGAGAAAGATTTTTCATTTCAAATATATGTATCTGTCAAAGAAGGTTGCGCCCCTGTGTATGTGGAGTTTATAGGATCATCTAAAACACAGAGTGCTGAAATAATTGTTCTCCCCTCAAGCTTTGTATTTGACAGTATATTTGCATAGTGCAACTCTCATGGGATATAATCATAATAATAGTTTGTACTTATTTACATTTTTCTATGATAAAAAAAGATACTAGTTCTAATCAGTCTCACGCACCTGCGAACTCGCAAGAGGTCCGGAAAAAGAAAGCTTTTCAGGACGTGGTACCAGCAAGTCGTTCTATACGTAACATTGAAGTTCCTTCTCGGAGGAAAACAATTGCCCCTTTACAAGAAGTGGCCCATACAATATCCGAAACCCCTTTTCTGGAGCAAACTCCTTCCCAAGTTTCTGAGAACATATTTATACCTACTGCGCGTGAATCATCTTCTGTTGTTGCTGAAAAAAATACCCATCAATATGCTTACACATATGATGAACCTCCTCAGACGTCAAAAACATGGCTTTATGTTTCTATTGGAATTTTCTTGATTGCTTTTGCTTTTGGGGTTTCTGCACTTTTTAAAAATGCAAAAATAACCATCACTCCTCACAATGAAACAAGGACTCTTTCTAGTGTGGGCTTTATAGCCCAAAAAGATGCCGGTGCAACAGATAGTGCTGGAGGCAACGGAACTGGGCTGGGTTTTCAAGTAGTTACAGTAAGTAAAAGTGTAGAACAAAAAGTGAATGCTGGAGGAGAACAAAATGTGAGTATCAAAGCTCATGGTACGATTGTTATTTACAATAATTCAGGTACTGCAACACAAAGACTTATTGCCAACACTCGTTTTCAAACTCCTGCTGGATTGGTGTTTCGTCTCATTTTGCCGTCGACAATTCCTGGTAGGCATACTGTTAATGGTAAGATAATACCTGGGAGTGTTGAGGCTGAAATCGTTGCTGACGTTCCTGGTCCTCTCTACAACATAGACCTTTCGGATTTTACACTTCCTGCCCTTAAAGGGGATTCTAAATTTTTCACTATTTATGGACGTTCCAAAACTACTCTAACTGGCGGTGCTTCAGGTTTACAAAAGGTGATCTCCCCAGATACGCTTCATTCGACAGATGTCTCACTCGAAAATCAACTAAAACAATCTCTTGCACAAGAAATTTCTTCTCAAATTCCGGCGAATTTTATCTTGTATATTTCTGATATTTCCTACTCATTTTCTTTACCTGAAACTCTCTCATCTGAGTCGAGTTCGGGTCTCATGGTCCAAAAAAAAGGTACAGCGACTGCTATTATTTTTGACAAAACTGCTTTGTCTCGAGCAATATCAGCGAAAGTCTTGCCCGGAATTCAGGCCGACACATTGAAAGTCTCCAACCTCGACTCTCTTTCGTTTGCCTACTCTTATTTTTCTACCTCATCACCCTCTCATGCACTTCAGGAAAATACGATCTCTTTTTCTCTTTCTGGTCCAGCACACTTTGTTTCAGTACTTGATTTGACTAAACTTAAATCGAGTCTTCTTGGATTATCTAAAGTTCAGGCGCATACTGTACTCGCAGTGTACCCTTCGATTCAAGAGGCGTGGATAGAAACGCATCCATTTTGGAATGATAAAATTCCACTTGATCCGAACAAGGTAACAGTCACGAATATCTTTGAGCCATAAAATATTTTATTGCACTTAGTGCAATAGAGCGTGGGGTTGCTAAATAAACATCCTTCTGCTAATATCAATGTTGTCCTAATCGCAATTAAGTTTTTACTGTGTAATGCACGACCAGAACAAAAAAGACAACGCAATATTAGGGGTAGTGACAGAAGCTTTGCCAAATGCATTTTTTCGGGTGCGAAGAGATGACACTGGAGAAGAAATGCTAACCTACTTAGCAGGTAAAATGCGTTTACATAGAATCCGAGTTTTGATAGGGGATAAAGTAATTGTAGAAATTGATCCATACGGAGGAAAAGGAAGGATAGTTAAAAGAAACTAGATTTCCATATTGTTTTACTTTATTTCTCTACTAGTTTGATATTTATATATGAAAGTTAAATCATCAGTCAAAAAAATATGTCCTAAGTGTCAAGTGGTCCGTCGAAAGGGCTATGTGTACGTTGTATGTAAATCCAATGCTCGACACAAGCAGAGACAGGGTTAAAATTTGTTAAATACTATGAGAATACTCGGAATTACATTACCAGAAGAAAAACGTATCGAAATTGGGCTCACTGTCCTTTATGGTATTGGTCGATCTCGAGCTCAGAGTATTCTTAAGATAGCAAAAGTGGCTTATGAAAAAAAGCCAAAAGAAATTAGTGTTGATGACGAAAATGCAATTCGTAAAGCTATTGAAGGATTAAAAATAGAAGGAGATTTGAAGCGAGAAGTAGCAAGCAATATCAAGCGCCTCAAAGATATTAAAGCATACAGAGGTTCCCGTCATGCTCGCGGTCTGCCTTCTCGAGGCCAGAGAACAAAAACAAATTCCCGTACTCGTCGTGGAAATGTGAGAAAGACTATGGGTACGGGACGTAAAATAGCTGACAAAAAATAAAAAAATGGGAAAAAAAAGAATTGTAAAAACAGGGGAAAATGGAACGACCGAAGCAGAAAAAGCTCCGGTTGCAGCTATATCCAAAAAGAAAGTTGATCAAGGGCGATTGCATGTAGAATCAACGTACAACAATACTAAAATTATTCTTACAGATACGCGAGGAAATGTTCTTGCCACTTCTTCCGCAGGAGCTATTGGTTTCAAGGGTGCAAAGAAGGGTACGCCTTTTGCAGCCGCAAAGGTCGGAGAAATACTCGGTGCTCGTGCCGCGACTATGGGAATGAAAGAGGTGGCGGTGATCGTTAAAGGTGTTGGTTCAGGGAGAGAGTCCGGTATTCGAGGTTTTATTTCAAGAGGTATAAATATACTATCTATCAAAGACGCTACTCCAGTTCCTCACAATGGACCTAAGCCTAAAAAACCTCGTCGAGTATAACAGGCCAAGGGGTTGTCTTGGACAAATATGAAAGTTCTGATATAGTAAATATCTTATATAATTTAAATACATGATTACCGGACCAAAATACAAAATAGCTCGCCGAGTTGGCGCGCCAATATTTGAGAAGACACAGACTCGCAAATATGCAGAGCGCCTTGAGCGTCGCGGTAAAACAAAAGGATTTTCAAAACCAAAGTCAGAATTCGCAATTCAGCTCAATGAAAAGCAAAAAGCTCGTTTTATATACGGTTTGACGGAGCGTCAATTTTCAAATTACGTGAAAGAAGCACTAGGTAAAAAATCTTCTCAAGCCACGACGGTGATTTTTGAATTTCTCGAAACTCGTTTGGATAATGTAGTGTATCGTCTTGGTCTCGCTCCTACACGTCGAGCAGCTCGCCAAATGATCTCTCATGGACATATTCGTGTCAATGGTATTCGTTCCAATACCCCGTCTCGTCGCATGACTGCAACCGACATTATCACTATCCGTGAGGGATCCCAGTCTTCTCCACTTTTTACTGGTTTAAAAGAAAACCCTGTGACACCAGCCTCATGGTTAAGATTTGATGTTGAAAAGAAAACAGCACAGATGATTGGTAAACCAGAATTTAATCAAGGGGATAGCATGTTTGACCTGAATGCAGTGGTTGAGTTTTATAGTAGATAAGACTGACTTGTTAAAGTAGGATTTCTGACCTACATGATCAATATTTGATTATTTTTATATTATAATGTATACTTTATTTTTTAAAATTTAAACATAATTTTTTATGTCTGATTATACAATTGTACTCCCATCAAAACCAAAAATTGTTTCTGAAGTTGATTTTTCTGGTACATATGAAATTGATGGTTTGTATCCGGGATACGGCCATACTTTGGGTAATTCTTTGCGCAGAATAATTCTTTCTTCTCTTCCCGGTGTAGCTGTCACCGCCGTCAAAATTTCTGGTATTGAACATGAATTTTCAGTCATACATGGAGTTAAAGAAGACGCAGTAACGATACTTCTCAATCTAAAACGTGTTCGTATTGCTATGGTCTCAGATGAACCTCAAACGTTGACTCTCAAAGTAAAAGGGGTTAAAGAAATCACCGCTGGTGACATCAAGGTTTCTGGAGGGGTGGAAATACTTAACCCAGAACTCGTTATTGCAAATGTAACTGATAAAAATGGTGAATTAGATATGGAAATCACTGCAGAAAAAGGTCTTGGTTTTGTTTCTAAGGAAGATATTGAAAAGAACCGGGTGGATATTGGACAAATCACTCTCGATGCTATTTTTACCCCGATTCGTAGAGTGAGCTACGAAGTCGAAAATATGCGCGTTGGGGATCGAACAGATTTTAATCGTTTAAAGATTTTCATCGAAACAGACGGAACTATTACTCCCAAGGATGCTCTTGAGAAATCAATTGAAACCATGATTGGTCAACTTAAAGCTATTATTGGCTTTAAGGAAGAAGAGGTGATTATGTCTCCGGTTTCTCTTCAAGAAGACATGGAAGAAGAAAAATCAAATGTAGATGAAGATGTTTTGAAAACTCGAATTGATACTCTTGATCTCTCAGCACGAACTCTTAACGCTCTTTCAAATGCTAATATTCGAACTGTTGGAGGTTTGGCTCGAAAGAAAGAAAAAGATATCTTAGAAATTGAAGGTTTGGGATCGAAAGCAGTTTCTGAGATTAAAGATGTTCTCGCCGCATTCAGTATTACCTTAAAATAAGCCTAATTATTATAGTTGCAATACATTTATGAACCACGGAAAGCCAACAAGAAAATTCGGACGAATCTCAAAGGTACGTAATGGACTTATGAAGTCTCTTGCCCTTGCTTTAGTCGTGGAAGGTAAGATTAAAACTACAGAGGCAAAAGCAAAAAGTCTTCGGCCATATGTTGAAAAAATGATTACTTTGGGACGAAACAACACTGTTGCTTCTCGTCGACTCCTTGTTGCGCGAATAGGAACAATTGGTGCCAAAAAAATAGTTGCCGACGTGTCGCCGAAGTATGTTGGACGAGAGGGCGGATATACTCGGATTACCAAATTGCCTCGAAGATTGTCAGACGGAGCCCCGCAGGCTGTTATTGAATTTATATAAAATCGATATTATGAAATACACACTTGATGCAGAAAATAAAGCTATTGGACGAGTTGCGAGTCAGGCAGCGGTTTTGCTTATGGGTAAAAACGAAACGACTTTTGCTCGCAATACTATGCCAGAAGTAACAGTAGAAATCACCAATGCGTCAAAAGCAAGGATTTTTCCGGCAAAACTTTTACAAAATACATACAGTAGATATTCAGGTTTTCCAGGTGGGCTGAAGCAACCTACTATGGAGCAGGTTATTGCTAAAAAAGGTCACGGAGAATTGTTCAAAGAGGCTGTTCTTGGGATGTTGCCTAAAAACAAATTACGAAGTAAGATGATGAAAAATTTACAGATATCAGAATAATATAATAATAGAATTACGAAATGTCTACAGAAATAAAAACAAAAGAATCAGTCAATACACCCGAAAGATATATCGAAGCTGTGGGTCGACGTAAAACATCGGTGGCACGTGTACGCATTACTCCCGCTGCGAAACAAACATTTGAAGTAAATGGCAAAGAGCTACATGTTTATTTTTCTATCGATGAAATGCAACTTATTGTCAAAGAACCGTTTGTAGAAGTCGGTGGGGAAGAGAAGTTTAAAGTGACTGCTCTGCTTTCTGGTGGAGGAATTCACTCCCAATCAGAGGCTCTCCGACACGGTATTGCTCGCGCACTGGTCAAACATACGGAAACTCTCCGTAAAACCCTTAAAAAAGCCGGCCACCTAAAGCGAGATCCTCGTGCTAAAGAACGCCGAAAGTTCGGTTTGAAGAAAGCTCGAAAAGCCCCTCAGTGGAGTAAGCGTTAGTCTGATGCAACAGTGGTATATGAGATAAAATCTTAGGAATAACTAATGCTCCTTATTAGATTTGAAAGTTAGGGTGCTATTTTTCAGGCACGTTTCTCTCCTAGAGACGCACCTTTTTATTTGTTCAAAATTTTGATATATTATTTACATGACAGATAAAAATAAACATGCAAAAGAAGAGGAAAAAATAGCTCGCATAGAGGAAGTGGAACTCGATACCGACCCTGGTGACGACAGTCGGGATGATGTTGTCTATGAGGACAACGTAGAAAACACTGGTGCGGATTACAAAGTGAAGACTGATAAGCTTCGTGCTCGTATTAAAGAACTGGAAGAAAAAAATACAGAGTTGCTCAACAGTTGGCAACGCGATAAGGCAGACTTTATGAATCTCCGTAAGCGCGATGAAGAAGAAAAAAAAGAGTTTGCCAAGTTCGCCAAAAGTGATGTTATTTCCGAAATCATTCCTGTGCTTGACTCATTTGAATCAGCGATGAAAAACAAAGAAGCGTGGGAAAAAGTAGACAGAAACTGGCGAGTAGGGGTAGAATATATTCATTCGCAGCTCCTTGGTATTCTTGTGTCACATGGTTTGAGTGTAATAAATCCACTCGGCGAAATGTATAATCATGTGCGGGACGAGGCCATTGAAAATGTTCGAGTAGAGGATGAATCCGAAAATGGTAAAGTACTGGAAGTCGTCCAAGTGGGGTATAATCTTGGTGGCAAAGAAATTCGTGCACCGAAAGTGAAAATCGGTCATTTTGAGAAGTAACATTTTTGCTTTTTTAAAATACGTGCTTGGACCGACATACCAATAAGTTTTTGATTTAACCTAATTTTTAAAGTAATGTACTTATTGTACATGGCAAAAGAACTCGATATTGAAAAAATAAACAAATGATATAATTTCAAACAAGCATGCATCAAATTGGCACCCCACGAAGCGAATATGTTGAAAAAATAATCCGAGATTCTTCCGGTAGGTTTCTTCGAGCTACTTTTTGCATATATGAAAGCCAGGGACGTCTCAAGGCCCGCTTAATAAAGACTGTTATTTTTGAAGACATAATATCAAAAAATGAAATTTTAGTACTGATTGGATTGAATTTTGAAAATAAATTTCAGAGTAATGTTGTATTAAATAACAAAATAATTTCACCCTTTGTCAGCTCAAATATTTTATATTTTACCGGCTCTAAACCTCGAGCACCAACAGCAAAATAACGAATGGGTTACGAATTGGCTACGAATTGATATGAATTTGAATTCATTCGTTGCCATCCGTATGTTAATTCTTTATTTCGTATCTATTTTACAAATCTTTAATTTACAAAACACATGTCTAAAATTATAGGAATCGACCTCGGAACAACGAATTCCGCCGTTGCTGTCATGGAAGCTGGACAGCCAAAAATATTGGAAAATAGTGAGGGTGCACGTACGACACCGTCTATTGTAGCAATCTCTAAAACTGGTGAGAGACTCGTGGGTCTACTTGCAAAACGTCAGGCGGTGACCAATGCTAAAAATACAATTTTTGGTATTAAGCGCTTCATCGGACATACGTTTGAAGAAGGGGCAGTACAGACAGACAAGAAAATTGTACCTTTTGAAATAAATAAATCTACAACGGGTGGAGTGAAGGTAAAACTGAATGACAAGGAATACAGCCCGGAGGAAATTTCTGCCATGATACTTTCCAAATTGAAAGCAGATGCGGAAGCTAAGCTCGGAGAGAAAGTGACGCAAGCTATCATTACTGTCCCCGCTTACTTTAACGATGCTCAAAGACAAGCTACAAAAGACGCCGGAGCCATCGCAGGGCTCGAAGTATTGCGTATCATAAACGAGCCGACAGCAGCGGCACTTGCATATGGATTTGATAAAGGGAAGAAGGAAGAAAAAATAGTTGTCTTCGACTTTGGAGGTGGAACATTTGACGTTTCTGTGCTTGAAGTGGGAGATTCAGTCATCGAAGTAAAAAGTACAGATGGAGACTCACACTTGGGGGGTAAAGATATTGATCAGAAAATTATCAATTATCTTGCAGACGAATTTAAGAAAGAATCTGGTATAGACTTACGCGGAGATACACTGGCTCTTCAGCGTTTGGATGAATCAGCTGAAAAAGCAAAAATAGAACTTTCTACAGCTATGGAAAGTGAGGTAAACATTCCATTTATTACATCTGATTCATCTGGTCCGCGGCACCTACTTATAAAAATTTCTCGAGCGAAGCTAGAAGAATTGACAGCAGAATTTATTGATAGGGCGATGAATATCACAAAACGCGCTATGGAAGCGTCTGGTTTCTCTACGTCGCAGATAAACGAAGTTATTTTGGTCGGTGGACAGACTCGCATGCCTAAAATGGCAGAAAAAGTAAAAGAATACTTTGGTAAGGAACCAAACAAATCTATCAATCCAGATGAAGTGGTGGCATTGGGCGCCGCAATTCAAGGAGGAATTCTTTCGGGAGACGTCAAGGATATTTTACTTCTAGATGTTATTCCACTTTCTCTCGGTATTGAAACTATGGGAGGGGTTGCAACAAAACTTATAGAGCGTAATACAACCATTCCCGCATCCCGTTCTCAGATTTTCTCCACCGCTGCTGACAACCAAACTTCAGTAGAGATTCATATCGTCCAAGGTGAAAGAGCTATGGCAGGGGATAATAAGAGCCTCGGACGCTTTATTCTCGATGGAATTCCACCATCTCCACGCGGCATGCCACAAGTTGAGGTCACTTTTGATGTGGATGCTAACGGCATTTTGTCAGTTAAAGCCAAAGATAAAGCTACCAATAAAGAACAGTCTATTCGTATTGAAGCTCGTTCAAGTTTGTCAAAAGATGAGATTGAAAAAATGCAGAAAGATGCAGAAGCTCATGCTACGGACGATGCCAAGAAAAAAGATATTGTTGAGGCAAAAAATATTGCAGAACAAATGGTGTACACTTCAGAAAAATCTCTTCGTGATGCGGGGGACAAAGTACCAGCAGACCTCAAGACGTCGATTGAAAGTAAAATAGTTGATGTTAAAAAAGCTAGAGAAGGAGATGATATGGAGGTTATAAAGACCACTACTTCGACCCTTTCAAATGAACTTTCGAAGATTGGGGAAATACTTAATAAAGCAACACAAGAAACACAGCAAACACAACCACAAACTCCACCCGCCGGTGATGCAGAAGCAAAAGAGGAAGAAGTGCCGGTCCGTGATGCGGATTTTGAGGAGAAGAAGCCAGAGGAAGGTAAATAAAGGAGTGTAATGATGAAAATGAGTTAGTTGCAAAAATCTCTTTCGATCAAAATCTTTTCCGTCACCAGAATAATTTCTTACTAGAAATTTTATTCACGCTCGTCAGTCAAGAAAACAATCAGCTTCTCGTGTGCCGCGCACTCGATCGCTGTTGTTTTCTAACTTCCTACGCGATGTGCCAGAAACGTTTTTGATCGACTAAATTTTTTACAAATTTAAACCCCCTATATCTTTCGATAAGGGGGTTTTTGGATTTCCTTGAGCTAGCAGGTAGATAATTCTCGTTTTAAAAGATTTACCACGACCGATCGGGTATTGCCGGATCGGAAGCACCTCCCGATGAGAGATGGTCGGGTCTCAAGGTTTATCCCGGGCAACTTTTAGTATCAAAAACATACTTCCATGTAGATTTCAGGAATTCATTCAAAAGGACACACTATCAATTTTATATTGTCAAGTATTTTTCTTTTTTAAAAACCTTATAATACATACATGGCAAAAGACTATTATGAAATTCTTGGGGTGAACAAAAAAGCTAACACCGATGAAATAAAAAAGGCTTTTCGCGCGCTAGCACACAAACATCATCCAGACAAAAAAGGTGGCGATGCCCTCAAATTTAAAGAGATTAGTGAGGCGTATTCGGTGCTTTCAGATGAAAAAAAGCGTGTTGAATACGACTCATATGGTAAAACATTTGCCGGAGGAAGTGCTGGCTCTAATGCAGGAGGTTTTGGTGGTTTTGACGGTTTTGATTTCTCGCAGTTTACTCAGCAAGGAGGCTTTGGTGCACAGGGAAGTGGATTTGAATTTGATCTCGGTGATATTTTTGGAGACGTTTTTGGTGGCGGTCGTCAGAAACAAGTTCGCCGTGGTCGCGATATTTCAATTGATATTGAACTTTCTTTTGAAGAGTCAGTTTTTGGTACCGAACGTACAGTATTACTTAACAAAGTTTCGAAATGTACAGCATGTGACGGCACGGGTGCAGAGAAAATAAATGGCGTGCAAAGTGAGATGGTCACATGTCCTACGTGTAACGGCAAAGGTTCACTTCGTGAGGTAAAAAAAACTTTCCTTGGGCAATTCGAAACAACAGCAACGTGTGAGACATGTCATGGCTCCGGGAAAGTTCCTAAAATTAAATGTTCGGTCTGTCGCGGTGCAGGAATATTAAAAAAAGAAACTGAAATCAAAGTTAAAATTCCAGCAGGGATAGACAACGGAGAGATGATTCGACTGAGCGGTGGTGGAGAAGCAGTTTTTCTTGGGCAGTCAGGTGACCTATATATTAAAATTTATGTCAAAGCACACACAGTTTTTCGGAAAGACGGTCACAACTTAGTCATGGATCAAAATGTTAAATTAACCGATGCACTTCTTGGAGCAGAGTACACTGTCCACACACTCGATGGTGACATTAAAGTCAAAATTCCTGAAGGCGTGACTCACGGCGAGATTCTTCGTGTCAAAGGTAAGGGAGTTTCAGATACTCGTGGACGGCGAGGTGACATTCTCATTAAAATAAATATTGTAATTCCTAAAAAACTTTCAAAGGATGCAAAAAATATAATAGAGACGCTTAAGAAAGAAGGAATTTAAATAAGATATATATTTTTTTATTTTAATAGTATACTGTCTGTATGCTTACTTCTCTTTCTCATTTCTTTAAAACAACAGGTTCATTTTCTTCTGACCTTATTCTCCTTGCTGTTTTATTTTTTCTTTTTTTTGCCGTAGGTATGTATTTTGGTAAAAGTCGTCTTGTTTCCTTGATACTTGCTTTCTATCCCGCACGTTTTTTGTATGAGAATTTTCCACTCATGTCTCATTTTTTAGTTCTTCACGGACCACAGCTTGTAGTTATAAATAAAATTCTTATTTTTTTGTTTTTCTTTGTTCTTGTCGATATTATGATAAGTAGGTATATTTTTTCCGAGTCTATTGGAAGCTCTTCACATTTTGTACAAGTTGGAGCTCTTGCTCTTTCTGCCACCGTTCTCTTGCTTGTTTTTTCATACAGTATTATTAGCCTTGATATTTTCTATAATTTCTCGGTATCAATCGACAAACTCTTTGTAGTTACAAATTTGTTCTGGTGGACACTGGCACCTCTCTTACTACTACTCATTATTTAAATAAAAAATAATATACTAAAAGATATGGATGAATTTAAAGATATTAATAATTCGAACACTGTCCCGAGACCCGACACTTTTTTTGATTCAAAAAACCAAGTTCACCACAGAAGGTATTTAGTTGTGCTTTCTTTGTTGCTTGGAGGTGTTGTGGTTGCTGGAGGATATTATATATACGCTTATTTTCTGCACTCATTTCCGTTTCGTATTGCTGAACCGAAGATCCAGACGAGTAATACTTCACAAAACATCCAAAACAATGTTGTAGTATCCCACAATATTCAAGGCGAAGTGCCTGCTCATCTACCGCCAGACCTTGTTCAAGAAAAAGATGTTCATGTCGTAGATAGTTATAGTGCTCTTGATAAAAAGACGAACATGTACCAGCAAACGTACAGGTATGATAGTAAAAATGATATTCATACTAATATTGCGCTTTATAAGAACTATTTAACAAAAAATGGCTGGAGCGTACAGACAGCTACTAGCACTGTCCCAACACTGCTTCAAGTTATTACTGCACGCAAAGACATTTATACACTAAGTGTTCTTACTCACTACAATACAGCGCTGAATATATCAAGTGTAGAGATTACTATATTGTATCCATTTCCTAAATTAGTTCCTGCTATACACAAACAATAGATGTACGACATGAATGCAGAAGATAGACTGGCTATCTTTCTTCAATGAAGATACACTGGTATATGTGATAATATAAATAAAATTAATTAAAAATAAATTCTATGAATGAACACAATTCCGCAGAAGAAAATAAGACAAAAGATGTCATGAAAGACGTTATGAAAGAAGAATATTTTTCACCACTCGCAGTGCTTGCTGGTGCTATTCTTATTTCGGCAAGCATACTATATGTTGGAGCGGGCTGGAAGTCATCACCTTTGCAAGTTGGCACGACAAACACAGCTGGTAATGATGTTGCCAATAATCCTGGAGGAAATGCCCCGGCTGCTGTTCCGAGAGCATTAGTTACTGTTCACGATCGATCTGATGCTCCTGTGATTGGGTCTAAAAATGCTCCTTTGACCATGTATGAGTTTTCCGATTTTCAGTGTCCATATTGCACAAGTTTCTATAAAACAACATATCCAACTCTCAAAACAAAATATATTGACACAGGTAAATTAAAAATCGTGTATCGTCATTTTCCACTTTCATTTCACATAAATGCAGAGAAAGCAGCCGAAGCGGCAGAATGTGCCAACAGACAGGGTAAATTTGAACCATACTATGACCTACTCTTTACCAACAGTAAGTCAGATGGCGGGGGGCTGGCCACAGCTGATTTGAAAAAATACGCGGGAACTTTAGGACTCAATACCTCATCATTTAATACATGTCTTGATACTGCACAAACAGCCGGAGTAGTCGCTGGAGATGAAAAAGACGGTCAAGCTGCTGGAGTTACAGGGACACCTTCATTTGTACTCAAGGGTAATAAAATAGAAGGAGCGCTACCACTTGCGACATTTGAGCAGACTATTGAGGCCGCTCTCAAATAATAAACCATATATGTCACAGAGGATTATTATTGTTGTTATCATTCTTGTTCTTATTATTTCTGCGGTACTTTTGGTTTTTAGATATACACCCTCTCTCTCGCTGACAGAGCTAAATACTGGCGGATCAGAATATGCAAATACAGATACGGTTGCAGTAAATGCTGGAAATAATGGCAATACAGGTAGTAATACTACCGAAAGACCCAAGAAAGTTTTTCCAGACTCTCTTTTACCAAAAGGTTTTCCCAAAGAATTTAATATTGAACCGCAAGCCAAAGTTATTAAAAATTTTGATGCCTATCCAGGAGGAAATGTTCAGGCTAGTAGGGAATACATAAGTATGTATGGAGTACCGGATGGATTTGATTTTTATAAATCACAATTCGTTGCCCAAGGGTGGACTATTCGTGAAGGTGTAGCACCAGGCACACCATTGAAACAAACACTTGTAGCTGAGAAAGGCAAACAAGTTGCACAGGTTTCTTTCAAGACTGCACGAGCGGGGGATAAAGCCACTATTTTTATTAGTTTTGTTGAACGATTTTAGATATAACCGTTAAATATGTAAAGCAAAAGTTATCCACAGACTGAAACAAATTTCCTTGACAATATCTTCAAATAATGTATATTTCGGCTAGAAACGCTT
>JBBQLO010000009.1:0-25042 GCA_038327915.1 Parcubacteria group bacterium
CCGCCAAAATTCGGAATTCAAATTCCCGCCAAAAATATGGTCGGCACGAAGTGCCGTCTGTTCTGCATTCCCGCCAAAAATTCCCGAATCCAAAAGGTTTTTCCACGTGAAGTCACGTCTCAAAAAGTATAGTTTGATGTACATATGTTTTCTGTGTAAAAAATGGCATAATAAAGCAACAAAGACGGTTTCAATATGATGCCAAAAACCCTTACTACAATTTCATTATTTTCAATCCTCGCTATGGGGTTATTTATCTTGCCTACATCCGCTTCCGCTCACCAGCCACGCCTCGTCGAGACGAACGAGATCACCGTCGTGGATCCAGCTGTCTCCAAAGCCTACTATGGCACGCTTACCGGCTCGCCCCACACCTATACGGTGAACACTACCGCGCCACTAGATCTTTATGTCGGCATACTTATGCCGTATGCGGAAGATTCTAAAAAAGATGTCATGGCAGAGATTCGCAAGGGCACCGAGCTCATCAAAGTCATCGGTGGTAAAGATGCCGACTGGAAAAGTATGTTTGAGTTCTTCGGTCAAAGCACCTACTGGGACGGCGGAGAGTACAAGGCGCAAGTACCAGCCGGCACCTACACTATCACTGTTTCAAGTACTGACAACGACAGCAAGTATTCGCTCGCCATCGGGCAGATAGAAACCTTTAATGGGAGCGAAACCTTAAACGCGCTTCGACTCATCCCCCTACTCAAGAGCAATTTCTTCAACGAGTCGCCCATAAGCTTTATAAAATCTCCATTTGGCTGGGGATATATTTTGATTATGTATGTATTGGCATTTATCTTCGGCTTTTTGTATCGAATAATTCTGAAAAAGTTTGCCAGTGGCACACCCCGAGGCGCACAGAAAAACATCGGCAAGTACGACCGCCTCATCCGTCTTGCTATCGCCCTTGGCCTACTCCTCCTCGCAATCAATACCTCATGGAGCCCATGGTTACTTTTCTTCTCTGGTTTCGCTCTCTTTGAAGCAATCTTTAGCTGGTGTGGCTTCTACGCCGCGCTTGGAAAAAACACCTGTACGATGAATTAAAATATATTTATGGCAAACAAAATTTTTACAACTGAACGAGAGGGTCAAATCAAGTTTTTCAACGACCTAAGAATCAGCACTGATGTAGAACTTACTCACAACACCGATGGTGTATACAAAGGCACATTATTTGAGTTTAAACTTACAATTTCAGACATCAATAAAGTGCAATTCCAAGCCGTAAAATATCTTAGCCATAAACGAATCAAAGGCGAACCTATCCCAGCCCAAATATTATTGGTAGCACTTAATGAGGAAAAAGCCTATCTATTTAATTCTGCTGATTTTCTCGCTGATATAGAAAAAATTTACGCCGGTGCCGCTAGTAAAAACAATGCCGATTTTAATACAAGGATCAAACCAGAAAAAATTAATTTCAGCAATATAAAGGGCCTACAACGCCTCACAGAAATTTTAGATACGCAGAAATACACTAAAATTCATATTGATGTGTTTGATGTCGTTGGCTGGGCAAACCATTATTACACCGTAAATCAGAAAGCTAGTAAAAGTAAATTATTTGATGAGCTACGCGCCCCTAAACAATTTAAAAATTACATCTACCCGTGGAAAGGTAAGGATATAGATTTCAAGTATATAAACGACCTTCTAAATGCAAAGATTCTTAAAAAAGAACTTGGCGCTTTCTATACTCCGGCACCATATTGTCGCAAAGCAGTTGAACTTGTACGCCATGCGATAAAGAAATTACCAAAGGGTCATAAGTATATTATTTTGGATCGTACTGCTGGCACTGGCAATTTAGAAGAATTTTTGACCGACAAAAAAGTAAATGATATTACCATTGACGAACTTGATAGGTATATAGACAAAGAGCTGAAAACTAAATACCTACAGAGTAAAAAAGATGTCATAAACACATTCTATTCGGGTCGTTTTAGTGATATTACAGTTGGAGAATTAGAGAAACATAAAACTAAAATGAGTCTCGATGATTACCTGTCTGATAATGAACTTGGCCACACCATAGTAAATACCTACGAATTAAAAGAGTGGATTGTGTTAAACGAGCGACTTGGCAACAAGGTAAGGTTGATTATCCCACCTCAAGCAGACCCCAAAAACGCCGTAGTAAATGGCGGTGATGCTCTAAGCGATCATTTTGTCCTTGGTAATAAAGTTGGGAGAATGTTTATTAGTAAAGAGTATCTTGCGATAATTGATGAGTTAAATAGTTATGTGGCAGACAAAAAGACGAATATAATTTTGCTTGAAAATCCACCGTATAGAGATAGTAGTGCCGCCAACACGGATAACACCACAAACAAATCAAGCAAGGGAACTTTTGTATTTGAAAAGATGAAAGAGGATTTAAAAAATCTTGCAAATTCCAATATTAGTACCGCTCGTGATATTTCAAATCAATTCATTTGGTCGGGCTGGAAACATTATCTAAAAAAGCCAGATGATTATTTTGTGTTGTTTAGTCCGATTAAATATTGGAAATCGCTAGGTCTTGGCGAGAAGAAATTTATTGATGGTTTTTTGTTTAATCGTGAACATTTTCACGCTGGACCAAGTGCTATAAGTTGCATATTGTGGCAAAACATAGCTGAAAGTCGTAAAGAACTAACACTTAAAGCATTGGATATTAATACACAAAAAACACCGGAACAAGAAGACGATGAAATAGTTGAATTGCATGATATACAAATCAAAAAAGCGAAAACAACACTAGAGCCTTTTTTTGATAGACGATCTTATGCGGACGACATTGAGACTAAAGTATATTTTGAAAATAATGGCAAGGAAACGACGGGGCGTAAAACAGACGGCAAATCATATGTTAGCGATAACATTCTTGGCTATTTGGTCGCAAAAGGTTTTGCTGTAACACAACACGATGTTTATTTATTGCGTGGTACGAGATATAACATTCGCGGTTTTTATTTGCGTGCCGATAATTTTATAGATAAGTTGCCACTATTTGCTGCGAAACTCTATCCTCAAAAAAATTGGTATGAGCGAGATGTTTATTTTACTACTGCTGACGGAGGCGAGCGTTATCTTAAAGACAAGAATTTCTTGAAGACCTGTTTTATATTTGCTTGTTTAAGCCGGAGCAATCATTGCCGAAGTTTTGAGGGAAGTGATGGACGTTTCTATAAAAATGAACTCTGTTTTGATAAAGGTACAGTAGCAAGCAGTAAGTTAAAAGGATACAAGTTAACCAACATGGAGCAGGACATGTTGGAGACTTTTGATGAAATGATCGCAAAGGCAAAGCGTACTAAAAATCATAATAAAAAGTATACCTATGGCACCTATCAAATAGACGAGGAACTCAATACTCGAGAGAAAAATGAAAATGAAGAATGGATTTATGATTATCCAGAACTAAACACGGCAATCAATAGTTTGAAAACAAAATTGGCTAAATACTATGAAAATAGTATTCAGCCAAAACTATTTGAATACGAGCTGTTAAAATAAATCAATATGAACCCCGACACCTACAACTGGTACTCAACTTTAATCAAACCAACATGGTCGCCACCAAGCTGGCTTTTTGGCCCGGTGTGGACGGTACTATATGCAATTATTGCGGTGACATATGGAACAGTATTTTATAGAGTTTTTACCGGGAAGCTTTCATGGATGGTGGCTTTGCCTTTCGTCCTCAATCTAATTTTCAATTTTTCCTTTACCTATTTTCAATTCGGACTCAAGAACAATCTCCTCGCATCTATAGACATCCTACTCGTCGTTGGCACACTCATCTGGGCCTTAGTCGCTATCTGGTACGCTTCGCCTGATTTACGCTGGGTCGTCTACGCCAACATCCCGTACCTGCTCTGGGGCACCTTCGCAACTGTTTTGCAATTAACCATAACGTACCTAAATAAATAATATGAAAACATTTTTAATCATACTCGCGGTTATTGTGCTCATCTGGGTAGCATACGGATATTTTTCATCTCGAGTAAAAGAACCGAAGTTTACTGTGTTAGATAGGAAAACTGGCTATGAGATCCGCGAATATACGCCGTATATTGAGGCGCGGGTAAAGGTCACGGGAGAATATCGTGAAGCTATGACATCAGGTTTTCGGATTTTGGCCGGATATATTTTTGGTGGTAACAAAAGCAAGCAGTCTATCGCTATGACCGCACCGGTGACGGAGCAGAAGTCCGAAAAAAATTCAGAGCCTATCGCTATGACCGCGCCAGTTTCTGAAACGGTACTTGCGGACAATTCTCGCGTGGTGTCTTTTGTTATGCCAGAAGAATACACTCTCGCTACACTACCAACCCCGAATGACAAAAGAATTGAGATTGCCCTAGTGCCATCACACAGAAGCGCGGTCTTGCGCTATTCTGGATATAACAATGCGGAAAAAGTGGCAGAGATGAAAGCGAAACTCCTTGAATACTTGAAGCGAGACAATGTGGTGGTGGTTGGTGTGCCTCGTGGTGCTGGGTACAATCCACCATGGACGCCACCCTTTATGAATCGTAACGAAATTTTGGTGGAAATTAAATAACATGAATATTTCTATATTTGGAGCAGATGGAAGAACTGGCGTAGAAGTCGTGCGTTATGCGCAGGATAAAGGTCATAATGTGACGGCCTTTGTGTATAACAAGAACTCAAAAACACTTTTCCCTGAGGGTATAAAAATTATACAAGGCAATGTACTTCAGTACGAAGAAGTGCACAGTGCTATAAACGGATCCAACGCGGTTATTAGCGTCGTTGGCCATATCAAAGGATCCGACCCTTTAATGCAGACTAAAGGAATGCAAAATATTGTGAATGCTATGCAAGAGTGTGGAATAAAGAGAGTACTTAGTTTAACAGGCACAGGGGTACGCATTGATGGAGATAAGCCATCTTTTTTAGATAGAATTCTTAATATAGCGATAGGGTTTGTTGATCCGGATAGAGTAAGAGATGGTATAGAGCATGCAAAGATTTTACAAAATTCCAATTTGGACTGGACAATAGTACGGGTATTGAAATTAAGTAAATCAGACAAACCTTTTAAAGATTACGAGCTCACAGACGGTGGACCAGCAGAACAACTAACCAGTAGAAAAAAGGTTGCAAGAGTATTAGTCGATTTAGTTGGTGACCAAAAATTTATTCAAAAAATGCCAGTTATCTCAAGGTAATGAAAAAAATAAATTACTCGGATAACTATCAAAAAAATTACCACTATCTTCAGAGCAAGCCAGTTGGGAGGAATTTCGATCTCGAGTTTAGGCCGGATCTAACACCAAAGGAAATGCTGGAGCTTGGTGTTTTTGGTGGGGTTTATTTTAGCGATAAGCCTTCTGACCTACCTAAGACATGGTTTAAAAATGCAAAACTTTCTCCAGATGGGAAAAGACACAAAGAACTAAATTGTTTTAATGTTAATGCGAGTCAACCTCTAGCAGTGTGGCGAAAGAAAGAGTGGATTCATCCCCAAGATCCACGCGGATGGTTTCAGTGGTATTGCCGTTATTATTTAGGCAGACGGAGTGATGATGATAATAGGCAAATAAAGAGATGGAAAGCTATGTCGAGACACATAACTCAAATTTCAAAGAATTGCCGATCGGGAGATATCTTTTGTAGGCCAAGGCAAAGACAAGCGGTACTTCATTGGGCATATGATGCACGAAAGATTTGATTAAGGGAGCAACCCCCAGCAGTTTTATAATTTTTCTTCAAAACGGGGGGGGTTGTTGTGTGCGCACAGGGCGGGTGGGGTGAGAAGGAAATATTTGGAGCTTCGCAAGACTCATTGAGGATTTTTGTGAGCGGAGCGAAATAAAAAACCCCAATGAGTGGACAGTTCCTGTAAGGAAAGCACAGACAGATTTGTTTGTGCCTTAGCACAATCCATATCTCTTTGAGTTACAACTAAACTCTCTCGAAGTCACAAAGCGAACGCACACAACGCCGAAGTAGCCAGCGCGAGGCTTGCGAGCGTGTCCGAGGCGTACTCATTCGCATCACCACGCAATCGGAGCGTGCGAAGCAGTTTCAAGTCACCACGCGCTTCGCGCGTGCGATTAGTAGCTCTCATCAGGATTCTGCTCGAAATAGTTTCGAACTTTGTCCAATTTTGAACGTGTGTATTGGACAAAGTTCGAATGTATTTCTTATAAAGAAAAACTCATAAATATATTTGAAGAATTGAGAGAAAACGGCAGTATCAGTAGAAGATCAAAGAATTCGCATTGTTTAACTTATTACACTTATTTTACCTTCAATAAAAAAACCGCTAGGAGCGGATTTTTTATTGAAAATTTGTATCAAATAATCTTTAACTATTTTTACCTTGCGCAGGATGCTTTGTCCGACTTGAATGTGTCTTGGGTGGCTTTTACAGCAGTCTGGTATGCGGTCTTACCCGCACTGTATGTACTCTGAAACGAAGTTCGGGCAGCTATTACTGCAGATTTGTATGTTGCTCGAGTACTTGTGACAGTTGCCATGTACGCATCTCGAGCAGTTTTTTTGTCCGCTTTAGTTTTTGCTGCGGCGAGAGTTGTGTCGCGAGTTGATTTCGAGCTTGCGATTGTGCTGTCTCGAGTTGTTTTTGCTGTACTTATTGCACTATCGCGCGTAGTCATGGCCGAAGTTTTCGTACTTTTCCACGCATCACGTGCACTTTTTAAACTTGCATCTCGGGTTGTTTTTGCAGTGACAATACATTGGGTATGCGCAGAATTACTTGTTGTTGTACCTGTCGTCATTGTATCGGCAAACATAACAGCAGGTAGCATAGCTCCAACTACTAGTGTTCCTACTGTAAACATCTTAATTATATTCATATGTGTATTAAAATTAAAAACTAATAAATATCTCTAATGAATTATACGATAAGTATATATATGAAGCAAGGTATATTTGTTCTTTAGTTCACTTTTTGTGCGGAATGCGAGAATCGGACTCGCGTCTGCCGCTTGGGAAGCGGCTGTCATGCCACTAAACTAATTCCGCTACCATACTGACACTATCATACCACGTCATTTCACACATATATATGCGCACAGATATGTGCCATATGATATACTTTTCAGATGCCAGATTTTTTTTATTTTTTAGCTATTTTTTTAGTATTTTGTGTAGTTGTAAACTATTTATTGCGCTCGTATTCTTACCACGGGCCAATCAGTGATCATTTTGATGGAGTGCATTTTAGTAATATAAAGATTGGCGAAGTCACTGAAGGGGGGGCGAGGCACCACCGCCTTGAAAAAACTAATGCGTTTATTCTTTTTGTTTATTTTGTAAAAAAGCATTTTGATAGTATCCGTTGGCATAGGCGAGAGCTTTCTCTCGGATCTACAAAACCAGAAAATATAGTTGGTGGTTCTGAAATTGTTATAACATTTGTTGGTCACTCGACCGTACTTCTTCAGACAGAAGGCTTGAATATATTGACTGATCCCATGTGGGCTACACGTGCTGGTCCGTATGGAATTTTTGGCCCTCGCCGGTATACGGATCCTGGAGTGCGACTAGAGGATCTTCCAAAAATTGACTTTATCTTACTTTCTCACAACCACTATGATCATATGGATATTCCCACATTGAGAAAAATCTCAAAGAGAGACAATCCTCCTATTTATACACCACTTGGTAATACAAAATATTTAAGATCAGCTGGAATTTTTGGAGGTCAAGACATGGATTGGGGACAATCAGAAGAATTTTCTAAAACACTTTCAATACTGACTGACGATCAAGGTTTGAATAAAAGTGTGGCGGTAAAAAAAATAATTATAGATTGCGTGCCTGCTCAACATTTTTCTGCTCGCGCTATTTCTGATAATAAAAAAACGCTATGGGGTGGTTTTGTTCTCCATTTGGCTTATGGGGACATATATTTTGCTGGAGACACAGGATATGGACCTTTTGTCTCACGTATTGCCAAAGCATATCCAGCTGGGTTTCGTTTCGCTCTTTTGCCTATTGGTTCGTATGAACCTCCTAAAATTTTTGCCACCGCTCACATGAGTCCAGATGATGCGGTCGTGCTTTATAAAGATCTTAAAATACAGGAAGCTATGGCTATACATTGGGGTTCATTTGATCTTGCATTTGATGATCAAGACGAGCCAGCGGAGCGTTTAAAAAATGTATTGTCGGCACCAGAGAATTCATCGGTCAAATTTCACGCTCTCCAAAATGGAGAGAAAATGGTGTTATCCAAAGGCTAAGGCTTCGGAGAGAAGTTGATTCTTATTACTTTCCCTTTCTTATATTCATGTCAGAATATTTATAACTATAGCCATTAAGAATATCCAGAGATATGTTTTTAGGCCAATTAAAAACATATAGCCCTAAAGAATTAGGAACTTCAACCCATCCTCTTCGGGCGTATAATCCGCTTGCTTGATCTTCCTCCATAATTGCATCTACCAGAATGCCCGGTTTGTTTCTTTTTTTTAAAAATTCTTCTACTCGGTCTAAGATTCTGGAGGCACAACCTTTTCCTTTTTGCTCAAAATCAACATATAAAGCTGTAAGCTGGTATAAGGGTAATGGTTTAGAAAAATAATTAATTTCAGCAGCACCAATTATTTCTCCATTAACAATCAAATCAAATCTATGTTGAGGAGGTTCACCTTTCTCAATTGATTCTTTGGGAGAGGTGTAATCGATTTTTTCGTGGTTTTCAAATGACATATAAATATAGTAGCATTTTTCTAAATAATACAAAAAAAATTTTAAACGCATAATTACGGTACATGTATATAACGTATAAAATGTACATAAAAAGTCGACAAAAAATGTAATATTATCTATACTGGTGTCTGCCCTGTAGTTTATACCGTAAGGTATTTTACAAAGTTTAATACAAAATAACTAACCATTTTATTATGAATGTAAAATATATTGTTCTCAGCATAGTTGTTATTGGTGTTGTGCTTGTAGGTGGTTTTTATTTATTTTCTGACAAAGCTTCTTCTTCCTCAGGAGCTACTCTTCAAACCAATGTTCAAGTAAATGGGTCTGCCCAAAATGGACAAACACAATCTGACACGACAGGGTCCACAACATCTGTCACCACGACTTCGTCTACTAGTACCACTGCTTTTATTGCTACTCATTCTAAAACAACAAATCACATGATCACACTTGAAACAAATTATGGCACTATCACTCTCGAAACATACGATTCAGATGCACCAAACACTGTTGCAAATTTTGTGACACTCGCCAATAAAGGATTTTATAATAACTTAACTTTTCACCGAATCATTCCGGGTTTTATGATACAAGGTGGGGATCCAAGTGGTAATGGCACAGGCGGCCCGGGATACAGCTTTGCAGACGAACTCAATCCGGCAACGCCTTCATTTAAAACAGGGTACAAGAAAGGCGTTATAGCTATGGCAAATTCTGGGCCAAACACGAACGGCAGTCAGTTTTTTATTATGCTTGCAGATTACCAATTGCCAAATAATTATACTATTTTTGGACATGTCACTTCTGGTCAGGATATTGTGGATAAGATTGGAGGAGTTAAAACGGGGGCAAACGATAGGCCCGTTTCACCTGTCGTGATGAAAAAAGTGACAGTGAAATAAATTAAAGGTCAAAAGGTTGACTTTTAAACCGCAATAGAGTATACTTGTATTATGTAAGTTTCTCGTAGGTTTTCTCACGAAAGTTGGAAAAAAGAAGAGAGCTCGTCGCCTTACAGATTAAAATAAAGACGAGAGAAGGAGTTCATTAAAAGTGAATTCCAATAAAAAAAGTATGGCAAAGAAGTTATATGTTGGAGGCATTTCTTATTCAACAAACGATGCAGCATTGAAAGATGCTTTCGCACAAGCAGGTGAAGTTACGTCTGCAACTATTATTATGGATAAAATGACAGGCCGATCAAAAGGATTTGGTTTCGTCGAATTTGCCAATGATGCAGATGCTGATAAAGCAGTCGATCTTTGGAATGGCAAAGAACTTGACGGTCGCAAATTGACTGTCAACGAAGCTCGCCCTATGGAGCCTCGAGCACCTCGTGGAGATATGAATCGTGGTGGTGGATCAAGTGGAGGATATGGTTCTAATGACCGTGGTGGCAGAACTTGGTAGTAAAACTTCCATATTTAACGCACTTCTTCGTTGAAATGCAAAAAATGATTCTCACCTGCGCACTCAGGCAGGCTCAAATTATTTTTCACATTTCACCTTGAATTGCATTTAAATCTGAAAGTTTTCAAAACTGAACATATTTCAACAAAAAACTCACAGGAATGTGAGTTTTTTGTATGCTAAAATATGGCTCTATGAAAAAAATTATGATTATTTTTGTTTTCCTGTCCACCGCTCTTATTATCGGGTTTATTTTTTCTTTCTCAAGGCATTCTTCTCACGGAAATTACGTCATTCTTGGTGGTAAGACTCTTTCAGTTGAGGTTGTCTACACTCCCGCTGCTCTTGAGAAGGGTCTTTCTGGTCATGCTCCACTTTCTGACACACAAGGTATGTTGTTTGTATTTGCAAAACCAGGGAGATACGGTTTTTGGATGAAAGATATGACTTTTCCTCTCGATATTATTTGGATTTCTGACCGAAAAGCAACCGCTTCGACGACTGATTCAAAGATTGTTCACATTGAAAAGTCACTTTCACCTGCGACTTACCCACATATTTTTTATTCTCCAGACGATGCGCAGTACGTGCTTGAAGTCGCTGCCGGACAGTCTGATAATCTTCATCTTAAAATCGGCGATACGGTTCAAATTTTTAAAAAATAATTCCAAACCGTAGCTACCTTAGGGCTTTTTATGAGCACCTCCTTTACATCACTTTTTTTTCATTTTATGAGCCGATTTTTTTACTTATCCACAGTTTTTTTCTGTTAATTTAGAGTAGAATGTTGAGACAAATTTTAATTTTTTGGAAATTTAAGAGTTTTTTTTGAAAAAAGTAAGATATTTTTCAAAAATTTTCATAAAAATTGAAATAAATGAAAGAAAAGTAGAAGATATTAGTAGATTGTTAAATATATCATTTTTATGAATATAAAACGTCACGACGGTAGCACCGTGCCTTTCAACGCCGATAAAATTAATCGCTCCATTGAACGAGCTTGTTTTGGGCTTTTTGATCCTGTTTCAAAAGTTACTCAAATAGCCACAGAAACCCGTTTGACGCTCTACGATGGTATTACGACTGATGAACTTGATAAAGCGACCATCAATGCCGCGGTGCAGAATATAAAAGATGATATTGAATACGACATAGTGGCAACACGACTTTTGCTCAAAACTATTTACCGTACTGTTGTTGGAGAATATGACAAGGATAGTGCGCAGGACCTTGCGCAAAAACATCGAGAAGGGTTCATTCGATATATTGCAGAAGGTGTTGCGACAAAAAGACTTGATCCAAAAATGGGCGAATTGTTTGATCTTGAACAATTGGCAGATACTCTAAAACTGGAGCGTGACGAACTTTTCACATTTGCTGGTCTCGACGGTCTTTTCAAGCGGTATTCTCTGAAAGACCAAGATCAAATTTCAAAAGAAACACCCCAATATTTTTTTATGCGTTTGGCTATGGGACTTTCATATAATGAAACCAGTTATAATCACAGCCCTACTGAGCAAGCTAAAAAGTTTTATCACAAAATGTCTCGTCTTGAATATTTGGCAGGCGGTTCGACAAATCTTGCATCCGGAACACCCAACCCTCCGCTTTCTAACTGTTTTCTTATGGAGGTACATGATGATATGGAACATATTGCTAAATCAGTTTCCGACGTTATGGTGCTTTCAAAAGCATCTGGAGGTCTTGGAGTCTCGATGACCAAACTTCGTGCGTCAGGTTCTCCACTCAAATCTAATAATGGTATCTCATCGGGTCCCACTCCATTTGCCAAAATCATGGACACGGCTATCAGGGCTATCATCCGCGGAGGCAAGAAAAAAGGTGCTCTCTGTTTTTACATGGAGAATTGGCATCACGATTTTCCTGAATTTCTAGACTGGAAGCAGGGAACTGGTGATGATTATATGCGCATGCGTACTGCGAATACTTCGGTTTTTATTTCAGATGAATTCATGAAACGAGTTGGAAATGGGGAAGACTGGTATATGTTTGATCCGAAAGAAACACCGGATTTAAATGAACTTTATGGTTCGGCATTCTCTCGGCGGTATGCTGAGTACGTTGACATGGCAGAAAATGGAAAACTACGTATGTGGAAGAAAACTTCAGCTGAACAGCAATACCGCCAGATTCTTGTTTCTCTTCAGACTACCTCGCATCCATGGCTCACATGGAAAGATACAATCAATAATCGCGCATTGAACAATAATACGGGAACAATTCATATGAGCAATCTCTGTACTGAGATTTGTCTTCCACAAGACAAAGAAAATGTGGCCGTTTGTAATCTGGCCTCAATAAACCTGTCTGCCCATTTGAAGAATAAAGAAGTAATGTGGTCACGCCTCGAAGAGTCTGTTCGTCTAGCTGTTCGTCAGCTCGATAACCTTATCGATATCAATGTGTTACCTATTCCTGAAGCAACTAAATCTGATAGAGAAAATCGCGCTATTGGTCTCGGTGTTATGGGTCTTGCGGATACATTGGAAAACTTTGGCATCGCATATGATTCAGAACATGCCGCCAACTTTGCCGACCGTATATTTGAATTTATTTCGTACATGGCAATAGATGAAAGTACAGAGTTGGCTCTTGAGCGTGGATCGTACATGCATTTTCAAGGTTCAGAATGGTCAAAGGGTTATGTTCCAATCGATACTTTAGCTAAAGTAGAAGCTGATCGAGGGGTTCCCCTAACTGTTGATAAGACAAGTCACCACAAAGGTCTTGACTGGAATATTTTACGTGCCAAAGTGAAAAAAGGAATACGTAATTCGACTCTTATGGCCGTCGCTCCAAATGCAAACATTGGACTTTTGGCCGGAACAACACCAGGCATCGATGTTCGTTTTGCTCAAATATTTTCTCGTAATAAATTCTCTGGTAAATATGTTGATATCAATCACAATCTAGTTCGTGATTTAAAAAACCTGGGCATTTGGGAGAAAGTTAAAGATCTTCTTGTCGAATATCAGGGAGACATTTCTCAAATTGAGGGAATTCCAGAACATATAAAAGATATCTATAAAACTTCTTTTTCTACGTCTCCATATGCGGTTTTGGAAATTGCTGCCCGAGCTCAAAAATGGGTTGATCAGGCACTTTCCCGCAATATGTATTTGGAGACGAGGGACATTGACGAGACTATGCAGATCTATAAATCTGCATGGGAGAAAGGTGTAAAATCAACATACTATCTGCATTTGAAACCACGGCATTCGGCTGAACAATCAACAACAAATGTTAATAAGTCGAGTAAAATGGGTCGAGTTGGATTTTCAGCACTTAATTTGGCTACGTCTCCGGCTTTCTCAGCACCTTTGCAGAAGTCACTTGCAATTGAAGAACCCTTCGTCTTGGTAGAAGTCGCCCCTACCACCACCTCTGTTGAATCTCCTGTACATGTATCAGAACCAGTTTCAATAGCGGCAACTGTTGCTGCTGTCGTTGCTGAAATTACTGAACAACCCGCTTATGCAGTTCCCAGTACACCTGAATTTACACCCACACGCACTCCGATGGATATGCAGGCCTCACAACCTGTTTTAGTTTCAGTTCGGCCTCAGCATTTTGAAGAAAAAACTCAGAAAAATGAGAGTCCTCCGACTGCATTTTTTTCAGTCTTTAATTCTTCAGTCAATGAATTAGGAGCTGAACTTGGTCGTGAATCGAGTGATGACCCCATGGTGTCTGTTCGTCTCCCTCACCCGCAGAGTAATACCATTACGGGACCAGAGGATCCGGCAGATAATGAGGCCAATGTGTGCATTAGTTGTCAGTAGTAGATTAAAATATTCAAATTTTTTTAATAATTTAAAATTTAACCATCAAAAACTATGTTACTAGGAAAAGCTTCACCAACCGATATGAATTTGCATCCTTTGAATTATAAATGGGCATATGATTTGTACAATCAGGCCGTACGTAATACATGGTTTCCCCATGAGATTACGTTGAAAGACGATCTCCAAGACTGGGAAAAAATGACTGAGGATGAAAAACATGCTGTTAAATTTCTCATGGCTTTTTTCAACCCAGCAGAACTCATCGTCAACCGCTCACTCGCACTAGGTGTTTATCCGTATTTGAAATCACCCGAGTGTCATTTGTATTTGGCCAAGCAAATGTGGGAAGAGGCAAACCATTGCGTTGCTTTTGAATATGTTCTCGAAACATTCCCTTTTGACAGGGAGACTGTGTTTAATATTCACCTCGAAGTACCCTCAATGAATGCCAAAGAGGCATACATTGGCAAATACATGACTCGTATGACAGAAAAAACTCTGGATATCACGACTGTCGAAGGTAAAAAAGATTTCTTACGTAACTTGGTTGCTACAAATATCGTCATGGAAGGTGTCTGGTTCTATTCAGGCTTCATGGTTGCCCTTTCCTTCCGTCAGAGAAATCAACTTCGCAACTTTGGTACGATGGTGGACTGGGTTCTTCGTGATGAATCTTTGCATCTCAAATTCGGCATCAATCTCATTCACAATATTTTAGAAGAAAACCCAGAACTTTTGACCGAAGAATTTGCTGCAGAAATTCGCAATATTGTTATTGAAGGTGTGGACTTGGAAGTGAATTATAATAAAGATTTGTTTCCAAACGGTATTCTCGGACTTAATGCTGATTATGTTAACCAATATGTCCAGTATGTTGCCGACCGTCGTCTTTCCGAACTTGGTATGCCAAAATACTACAATGCTACAAACCCTGCAAAGTGGATGAGTACTGCCACCGATGTCTTTGAGCTCGTGAACTTCTTCGAATCTCAAAATACTTCGTATGAAGTGGATGGTCACGCGGGGAAGGGTAAACAAGATGGAAGTAAGAAAGAGACTCCGGTAGTTGCAACTCCCATAGCCGAGTATAGCCGTTCTTAACGAATACTTGCTTTTTTATATTAAACATGCCATAATTTAATATGGAGGTGGAACCGTGAATTATGCATGGATTCCAAATGCGATTTCATTATCGCGGATTTTTTTTGCAGTTCTGATTTATATTTGTGCCGTGCAGGGCCAGTGGCTCGCCGGCGGGATATTTTCAGCGATTGCCATTCTTGGTGACAGTGTTGATGGCTGGCTGGCCAAGAGACTCAAGGCTCGGAGCAGAGTGGGAGTGTTTCTTGATCCCATCTGCGACTTCTGTCTGACTATCGGTCAGGTCTCCGGTGCATTCTTCGCTGGGGCAGTCGGTTGGAAATTTTTGGTACTCTTGTTTGGGTTGTTTGTATTTACATGGGTGCCAGTTGTTACAACTAACAACGGGAGTATGGCAAACAAGATTGCACTAGCCGCGAATCGGACATATTTCGTTGCTGTAGTTGTTGGTTTTGTCGGGCTATACTTTTATATGGCTCTCGGCTTAACGGCATTATGGCTATTGATTCCTGCCACACCCGTCGCTTGGTGGGCAATCAAAACCAGTGTCAGCCATCACTAAATGTTTTCAATTTCGATCGGGTCAGATTCGTCTGACCTGGTTTTCTTTTTACATTTTTCGTATATGAAATCGGACACTCGGTGTCCGATAAAAAATTATGTGTGTGGCCTTATGCAGTATAAATTTGGTATTACACACGACTGCTTTTATTGAAAATTGTCTATAAAAGTGACATGATATGAATATGCCATCTCTTCCACACCTTATTACACTTTTGACAGAGTACAAATACATACTTATTTTTCCTATTACTGTGCTTGAGGGACCTATTATTACAGTCATTTCTGGACTCCTTGTTTCACTTGGTGTACTCAATGGCATCGTTGCGTATTTCCTCCTTGCCCTTGGTGATTTGACAGGGGATGCACTCTACTATTGGATTGGACGATCTGGTAGACATTCGTCATGGATTAAAAAATGGGGTAAGTACTTGGGGTATACCGAAGAGGGTGAGAAATATCTCGAAGGTCATTTCCACAAACACCCAGCCAAAACTTTTATTTTGGGTAAGCTTGCTCATGGTGTTGGGGGGGCTGTACTGGTGGCTGCAGGTATCGCCCGAGTAAATTTCTGGGAATTTATTTGGTACAATATTATCGGCACGCTACCCAAAACTCTTATTCTCTTGCTCATTGGCTATTACGCAGGTTCTTCTTATATGCAAATCGACAAATATTTAAGTTCCATTGCTATTTTTACAACTGTTGGAGTGGTCCTTCTTGTCGTTCTGTACATATTTGTTGGTAGATGGGCAAAGAATTATTTTCTAAAAAAATAATATGGACGAATTCTACTTAGAAGAAAAATATATTGAGATTGTCGTTGATGCAAAAGGCTCGCTTGGCAAGGTATTTTATTTCACAGGTCCATACTTTCCAGATCGGCCCACGGTGCTCCTGCTCCATGGTTTATCTTCCAATCATCTCACATGGATGGGTCTTATGAAGCAATTTTCTGAATTGAAATACAATACGATTGCTCCAGATTTAAGAGCACACGGGCTTTCAGACAAAACTCGCCGTCGGAAATTGCATCTTTTGTGTGTTATGAAAGAAGATTTGAAGTCAATTTTAATCAAAGAAAAAGTTGGGTGCGTGCATATTGTTGGGTATTCGTGGGGTGGACATATCTCTATAGACTTTGCTTCTACGTGGCCGGAAAAAGTTGAGAGTTTGTCTCTTATCAGTACAAACCATATTCCGTTTTATTCCTATTCTTCAGCTTCTTTTGTTATACCTTTCGTTACACCTCTTGCTTCATGGTTTTTGGTTTTAGCGGGATATTTATTGATTTGGCAGAGCAAGAAAACATATCATTATTTTAATCCAAAACAAACCCGTGGGTATTGGTCTTCGACCGTAAAAGGTCTTTTAACTATGCCACTCTCAGTGAATCTGTGGTTACTTGGAGAAGCACTTCGTGTAGATTTTCGACATGTTTTACATAAGATTACCGCCCCGACATTGATTATAGCGGGAGAGCATGATCCATTGGTTACAAAAGTCGAAGTTGAAGACATGTTGAAACTGATTAAAAAAAGTGAAGCTGTTTTTCTAAGTAATTCTGCCCATTACATCGCAACTCATCATGCAGACAGGGTCAACGCACACATTATTGAGTTTATTCAAAAAGTCGGCTCTTCGAAAAATTCTTGTTGAGAAATATTTTTTGAATAAGATAAAACTCATTATAAAAATATTATGAATATAGCAATTTTTAGTGACACATTTTTTCCTCAGATCAACGGTGTTGCCAATGTGGCACATCAGTCTGCTCTTGCGCTTTCTTTACGTGGACACAATGTCATGGTTTTTGTGCCCGCTGAAAAATCAAAAAAGAAAATAATTCAAGATCAAGAAAAATACAAAGTGGTTTTCTTACCCTCACTTCCTTTAGGAGTCTATCCTGGCGAGCGCCTCGCTTCACCTTTCGGAGTAAATCTTATTCTAAAATTACGTGCATTTAAGCCTGATATTATTCATGCTCATACACCGTTTGCAGCTGGTTGGGCCGCACTTCTTGGGGGGAAAATTTCTTCTGCTAAAATCATTACTACACATCATACATTTTTTGATCATTATCTTAAACATATTAAGCTAGATTATGACTGGGGTAAGAAACTTTCGTGGAAATATACTGTTGCTTTTTGTAATCAGTGCGACGTGGTGTTGAGCCCGACCCAATCTTTGGCAGAAGGTTTGGTGAGCCACGGACTCAATACACCAGTAGAAATACTCCTTAATCCAGTCGATACTGCACTTTTTCACCCTGCCTTAGAAAAAATTAGTCATAGAAAATTATTACAAAAAACTCTCATATATATGGGCCGATTGAGTTATGAAAAAAGTGTAGATAAGGCTATTGAAGCTTTTGTCAAAGCACGAGTACATGAGCCGAGTCTCATTCTTGTAATTGTTGGGGACGGACCAGAGAGAAAAGCTCTCGAAGATCTTACATATAAGCTTGGCGTCTCCTCCTGTGTTATATTTACAGGAGTGTTGCGTGGACACGAACTTGCTTACAGGCTTCAGACATGCGATGTTTTTATTACTGCGAGCACGAGCGAAAATATGCCTCTATCTGTTTTGGAAGCCATGGCATGTGGACTACCTGTTGTTGCGGTTTCAGAAAAGGGTTTGAATGAAATCGTGGATGAAGGAGTGACTGGTTTACTTTCTCCTGCAGGTAGTGTCGAGGCTATGGCAGACAATATTGTAGAGGTATTTTCTCATCCAGAATTACTTGACCGCATGGGTAGTCATGCGCGTACACGTGTATTGAAATACTCGCACGACAAGGTTACTGACTCCCTTGAAAATATTTATAGGAGATTATTGAAGGGAAATATTTAATAATATAATACGATACAATGAAAAAAAACACTGACATTAAGATTTGTTTATATCTTGAATTTTATCATTTTTTGGGTGGATTTTTGTACAAAAATGTTGGTACAGGACTACTTACTTCTTATAGAAATCAGAAAAAGATTCTCACAGCACAAGGTATCTCATTTACAGAGAAATGGGATGACTCCTGCACAATTCTCCAGATTAACACCCCATGGTTTTGGTCACTTCGTCTCATTAAAAAAGCTCGCAGACAGAATAAAAAAGTAATTATTTGGTCACATGTTACGGCTGAAGACATTAAAGGAGTATTTCGTTTTAGTTTTCTTTTGTCGTCGCTTGCTCGCAAATATCTAACGTATGCGTATGGTCTCGCCGATATTATTTTTTCTCCAAGTGAATATACGAAAACTCTTTTGATTGCCTATGGAATACCTGCAGAAAAAATAATGGTTATGTCAAATGGGGTAGATACTGAGACGTACACATATGATGAAGAAAAAAGAAAAAAAGTTCGAGACTTGTACGGACTGCATGATGTTGTAGTGGGTACTGTTGCCCTCGCCATTCCACGAAAAGGTATACGTACATTTCTTTCTCTTGCAAAAAAGTTTCCTCTCAATAGTTTTATTTGGTTTGGTAAAATATATAGTCCACTTATCGCTCCTGCACTGCCGAAGGAGCTACCTGTCAATGCTCAATTTACCGGTTTTGTAGATGATATTGTTGGAGCATATGCTGCTTTAGACATATTTATTTTTCCTTCATATGAAGAAAATGAAGGAATGGCTATACTTGAGGCAGCTGCTATCGGACGTGCCATAGTTGTTCGCGATATTCCGGTCTATCGCGGGTGGCTTGTTCATGGTGAGAATTGTCTGGTTGCTAGGACTGAGGAGGAGTTTGTGTTTCATATTGCTACTCTTGTGAATGACAGATCGTTGCGGACGAAATTGGGGGAAGGTTCAAAGATGTTAGCAATGAGTCGAAATATTTCTAAGGTGGGTGCACAAGTAGTGGAAATATACCGCGCTCAAGGTTATACTGGATAGATATGAAGTCTTTTGTATCTATGTACCGAAAGTATTTTACCGATAAAGGGTTTATTGTGGCGTGCTTCTCGGGTATCGGTCTGCTTTCTTTTTCTATTGTCGCAAATTTTTACGCAGGTATGTATGCCACCGAGAAAGCCAGTAATGCGGTGACAGACATCGTTCTCAGTAATGTGCATGTATTTAAAGTAGAAAATATTTTTGTATATGGTACTATTTTGTTTTGGTATTTTGTGACATACGTGTGCCTTACCTGTCCTCAACGAATTCCTCTTGTATTAAAAAGTATTGCTTTATTTGTTTGCATCCGATCTGTTTTTATTAGCCTTACCCACCTCGGACCATTTCCTGATGAAATTATTCTCGACCCTGGAAGTATCCTCAATAACTTTGTTTTTGGTGCAGATCAGTTTTTCTCTGGTCATACTGGACTACCCTTTCTTCTGTCCCTCATTTTTTGGGACTATTTTTATTTAAGATTGTTTTTTATTTTTTCTGCAATCGTCTTTGGTATTATTGTTCTTCTGGGGCATTTACACTATTCCATAGACGTTTTGGCTGCTTTTTTTATTACATACTCTATTTATCATATTGCGATTCGTTTTTTCAAAAAAGATTATAATTATTTTAGGTATGGTCTTTGTGAGAATTAAAGTAGTCCAAATAGTAAGATATTTTTTATTACGCATAATATTTTAATACGAGTATGATTAAGGCCATTGCATTTTTTATGTCACTTGTGGTGTTTGGGGGAATAGTATTTTTTTATCGAACCCCTTTGTTTATCGGGTATGAAAATGTATATACTCGTCTAACTCAACAGTATTTTCCATGTCGTGAGTCAATCCGCTATTCCATAGGTTCCTTTGATTCTCGTTTTGGAATATCAAAAGCAGACATGCTCGAAGCAATTGTCCGCGCTAAAAATATTTGGGAACAGGCTGCGGGTAGGCAATTGTTTGCGTATGATTCCTCTCAGGATATGCTTCGCACTAATACTCGTAGTAGTGCGACCAGCTTTACAACTAGTTCGGCAAACATGCACATTTCTCTTATATATGATTACAGACAAGAAGCTACGGACTCCTTAAAAAAACTTGGTTTGACGATCGGCAACACTAAAGCTTCATACGATGAAGTAAAATCTAAGTATGTCAGTATGCAGACAGAGTATGCGTACCAAAAGTCTGTATTTGAAAAGTCAATCGCATCCTACTCTCTACGCACGGCTTCTTACAAGGTTGCCGTTGATAATGCTAATGCGAGGGGAGGAGCAACAGGTGAGGAATATACACAATTTCAGTCAGAAGCAGAAGCTCTCAAGCTTGTATCGATTCGTATTCAACACGATCGAGACAGTCTCAATGGTGTGGTTGATAACCTTAATTCTCTCGTTGTGACACTCAATCATCTTGCCACCACTCTCAATCTAGATGTTGCCACGGTGCAGACGACTGGCCCAACTGGTGAATTTGATGAAGCAGTGTACTCACAGGGAGGATCTTTTTATACAACAGAACAAAAGATAGATGTTTATCAGTTTACAGATAAAGCCAAACTGGTGAGAGTTCTCGCCCATGAGCTTGGGCACGCTCTCGGTCTTGAACATGTCGACGACCCCACCGCTATTATGTACAGATTGAATCAGTCTGCTAATATTACTCCGACAGGTGCTGATGTGGCGGAATTGAAATCCGTGTGCAAGCTCTAGTATGTATTATCTGAGAGATGTTCAATAAGTATACATTTTCTTAATTGTGTAGTTGTTTTGTGCTGTATGATTTGCAAAATATGTGTTATACATAATCAGTAATTTTTATTCAACCGCATCGTCTTATATGTCAGAGAGCCACCACACAACAACCCCATCCAGCAAGGAAAAACGTTTTCTCGAAGCACATGATTTGTATAGCGACGGACTTTTACGCTATTTCACTTTTCGCTTGTCTGACATGGATCGTGCCACAGAACTTGTTCAAGAAACTTTTATGAAAACGTGGAATTATATGCGGGATGATTTTCATGAGGGCAAGGTGGGGGGCGACATAGAAAACATGCGAGCTTTTCTTTACAAAACCGCAAGCAATATGGTTATTGATGAGTATAGAAAAAGAAAGCCCGCGGATTCTTTGGAAGCTCTCAGCGAGCAGAGTGGCTTTGATCCGTCATTTAATGATACTGACAGATGGATTGATAGGCTCGACGGCACACAAGCCCTTTCACTTCTCAGGCGACTTCCGGAACAATATGGAGAAGCTATATTGATGCGATATGTGGAGGAGCTTTCTTTGTCTGAAATGGCAAAAATAACAGGAGAGTCTGAAAATACTCTCGCTGTCCGAGTACATCGCGGAATAGAAAAACTAAAAATAATTTTTAATCATGAACAATCACACTGAAATTATACCTGATGCCACTCCAGAGATGAAAACTCTTTTTGAGACTGTCAAAAAAGTTTCTTTTTCGACGGCGGAAAAAAATAAACAGAGAGAAACCTTGCGACTATATATGCACACCCCCATACCTGCTTTTATACAGGACGACCCTTTTAATAAGGATACGAATAATTCCGTCAATTATCCCGTCCTCAGTCCATTTTTTCCACAGGTTAATTTTTTTCATTCCTTGTTGACACAAACTCGTTTTATTACTTTTGCACTCGCACTTGTGCTCGTCGTTGGCACTGGTACAGCATTTGCTTCAAAAAATGCCTTACCAGGGGATCCTTTGTATCGGGTCAAACTCAATGTAACTGAAAAAGCTGAAACACTGCTTTCATTCGGATCTCAATCACAAGCAGAAATTGCATTACTTCACGCCACTACTCGTTTAGAAGAGGTGGAAACCCTTACTGCTCAAGGTAAATTGAATATCAGAACAAGTACTATTATTACCAAGGAACTGCAACCAAATTTTAAAACCCAAGCAGATAGTGTCACTGCCAATGTCGCTAATCTGCAGTCCAAAGGTCAGGCAGTCGTTGCTGCAGAAATAGCTTCGAATTTTGAAAGTTTTCTTTCTTCCCATCAGGTGGTATTAGTAGAATTAACTCAACATCAGGAAAATGCGCCTATTCATCCTTCCACTCACACCTTTCTTCGCGCACAGTCTCAGAATGAAATATATAATAAAACACAGAACGGAGTGCGGGCTGGGACACAAAATACGATACAGCAAGACACCAGCTCTCTTGTTGTTGCAAGTACATCTGTCACAAGTACGTCTGTTTCTGTTGAAGTTCTTTCAAGTTTGACAGGGGAGGTTGGTACCCATCTTCTCACTACTGCCAACGCTCGTGCTTCAGCAGAAGGTGTGGTGGCCATATCGACAGATCAAAATAAAATAAAAGAATCATCGGAGACTGCTTTGGTGGTTTCGATTCAAAAGATTAACCTTGCATCCTCAGCTGTAGCTCATGCAATAAGTACCATAAGAAGTACCACTGCAAGTAGTACAGAAAGTGAACAATCCATCAGTGTTGCTCAGTCTCGCATTTCTTCTGCAAAAGAAGACGTGAGTGCTGGACAGACATATATACAAACGGGTGAATATGGTCAGGCATTTCTCTTGTTCAAAAAAGCTAGCCGTACTGCTGACGAAGTAAAAATAACTTTGGAAGCAATAGACGGTATCAAGAATATTGAGAAAAAGAACAGCAAAGCTAATACGGGAGATGTACCAAAAGAAGATAAAAATTTAAATCTAAATCTAAATACCGCCACCACGACTGGTACGAGTGAGACTGCCACCACAACGGCTATAGAAAGTGATCCTGCACATTCTTCTCTTATTACATCGGAACCTACAATGATAGTTGCAACAAGTACTGCAGTAGAAAACCTCAATACTGATTCTTTTCGGTAAAGTAAAGTGAATGGGATTGCAATCAAAAAAATCACATATAAAACAAAACCCCGTCCAAAACAGGCACGGGGCTTGTTTGGTACGGGGGTGACTAACTTATGTCGTCGAGAATTGCGTCGATCTGTCTCGCGACTCCCGTGCGCGTGATCCATGGCCACCGGATTTTAACATCGAGTTTTCTGGCCAATTGATGGACGCGAAAGTTCCTCCCACGTGCACTATCGAGCTCTAACCTATAATTGTCAAGGGATACATTGGCGAGTTGCAGGTCACTCATCAGTTGACCATCTCTTTGGGCAAAGCCAGCTATTTCTTCCTCGAGTTCGGCTCGAGTCTTCCCAGACTGTGGAGCTTCGTAGCTTTCGTCTGGGCGGATGGAGCCGATACAAATCCGCCGAAATGATTCACGAAGATATCCTATCGTTTTGGTTGTGATTTTAATTGTCTCACAAAATGAAACTCCTACCGCGTACTCTTCGAGGAACTGTGGAAGATTTTCGTCCCCCAGAGTCATACACAGGTGACCTCTCTCGTTCACCAAGCTGGTGCCGTTAATGCTCATGTTGTTAAGGCCGGATCCGTCCCTGTAAGGATAACAACTAAAACCAGGAAGATCTTTTACTTTATTATTGAAGTACACTTTTGCCAACATTTTTGCCTTCTTTTCGCTCGGAATTAGCTAGGGTTAGTGGGCCCAGTGCGTTCCAAAGTCGTGAAAATTCTCATTTGAAGTGCAACTCGTATAATTGATATATATGAGAACATACACGCATTTGAATCTGTATCTGCGCGATCGAATCGAATCACTTTTAGATAAAGGAGTGGAACAACAAGAGATTGCAAAGATTGTCGGTGTACACAAAAGCACCGTCTCTCGAGAAGTGAAGAGACGGCAAAAGGAGGATGGAACCTACTCAGCTACCAATGCTGAACACAAAGCTTTGGTTAAAAGAGAGAATTCAAAGTACCAAGGAATGAAAATTGAACAGAATCAGAGACTTCGAACATACATTGTGAGTGAATTGAAACAGTATCAGTCACCAGAATGCATTGCAGGAAAAATGAAAGAGGAAAAGAGGAGTCCTCGAGTGTCGTCCGATGCCATATATCGGTGGCTTCGGAGTTCAATGGGTCAGAGATACTGCACATACCTCTGTACCAAACGATACAAAAAGAAACCACACTCAGATGCACCACAGCGACAGATCATTCCCAATATGGTTAGTATACACACACTCCCTGTAGATCCAGGATGGGTCACTGAAGGTGATACCTTCCTCTCTCCAAAGAAGGTGTCGAAAGCAAGTGCGGTCGTGGTGGTATGGAGGGATACCAAACTGATCAAAGGAGACCTGGTGAAGAGTCTCCGACCAGTGTACACCACACGAGTGATGAAGAAAATACATAGTGAGTGTATGAGTGATGTGATGATTCTTGATCAAGGTGGTGAAAACAGAGAATACGAGAAATATGGAGTACCCTCCGTATTCTGTGATCCTGCATCACCTCGACAGAAGGCACTCGTTGAAAATACCATCGGACAACTTCGCAAATGGTGGTGGCCAAAAGGTACTGACCTTTCCAAGGTTTCCAGAGAAGAGTTCCAAGAAAAAATTGAAATCATGAACAACAAATACAAAAAATCACTCCGGTACAGGAGTGCGAATGAAGTGAGTAAAGAGTATGGTA
>JBBQLO010000010.1:0-24119 GCA_038327915.1 Parcubacteria group bacterium
GATATTAGTACCGTCAGTGAGGAAGAGATGGATGAGATCCATTCCTTTCTCAATGACCGACCGAGAGAGTGTATTGCGTGGAGGACTGCGAACCAGTATTATGTAGAATCAACTGTCCTACTTGAGGGGTAGCGGGAGGTTTTGACTTCTACACTAATAATACACAATTACAAGAATTTGTCAAATTTTTGTATGCGTCCACCCATCTTTGCTCTCCCCTGCCAAAAAACCAGTCGTCCAGCAGATTTGAAGACTATACCCGCCAGTTGGGCGGTCGAAGTTGAGTATGTCTCCAGCGAGATAGAGGTTTGAGTACAGTTTCGACTGCATTGTTTTAAAATTAATTTCTTTGAGGGACACTCCACCGGAAGTGACAACTGCTTTTTCAACACCGAGAAAACCACTGACGGTCATCGGTAGGGCCTTAAGAAATTTAACGAGCCGAGTACGCTCTTCTTTTGTCACAACATTTGCCTGTTTTTCAGGGTCAATCCCTGCTAATTCTAAAACCGTACCTGTCATTTGTGCAGGAACAACATCGATAAGAATGTTTTTGATCTTTTTATTGAGTGCCGCACTTACTGTCTCCAATATTTTTTTATCAAGCATTGTAAAGTCCATACTCGGATGTATGTCTAACTCCAAAGTGACTTCACCGTACCGATACAAGTCAGCTACGTTTTTACTCATGTTAATAACGAGCGGACCACTAATACCAAAATGTGTGAGGAGAATTTTACCAATGTTACTTTCTTGTTTCTTTCCATCTTGAAAAACTGTCAGTTTTGCACTATTGAAACTCAAACCAGAGAGTTTTTTTACCCACTCTTCTTTAATTTTTATTGGTACCAATGCAGTGTCAGATTCTTCCACTGTATGTCCTATTTTTTTCATCCATTCAAAGCCGTCTCCAGTAGAACCTGTCTCTGGTCGAGATTTACAACCAGTCGCAATAATGTATTTTTTTGCCACAATCACTTGCCCATTTGCAAGTTGAGCACCGATGATACTTTTTGTAGAAACTTTCTCATCGGTGTCACTCGGGATCAAGCGAGCCACTTGTGCGCTATGCACAATCTCAACTTTATTTTTCTTTAAAAACTGAATCATCACTTTCCAGACATCTTCTGCACTGTCACTTTTTGGAAATGCTCTTTTTTCTGCTTCAACTTTCAAGGGTAATCCACGATTTTCAAAAAACTTCATTGACTCTTCCACACCAAAACGTGAAAAAGAACTAAACAGAGCATGACCTTTTTTTCCGTATTTTGAGACAAGTTTCTTGACATCTACTTCAGCATTTAAAATATTACACCTTCCTCCACCAGTGATAAGGAGTTTTTTACCAAGTTTGGAATTTTTCTCAAGCAAAAGTACCTTCGCACCGAGTTCCGCCGCTCGTCCTGCAGCCATCATACCAGCAGGACCCCCACCGATGACAAGAACGTCATATGTGCTATTTTTTATATTTTGTTTTTCATTCATAAAAACTATTATTAGTCCGATACTTGATATAGTACTCCAAAATGTCTTTACAACGCGAATTTGACAAAAATAATTAAATATGCAAAATAATCAGAAGGGGTGGCTTGCTTGCCACCTCTTGATGTGCCTGTCAGAGGCATAAATAAAAAAAGGAGAAAGTATGAAACACTTTCTCATGTTCTTTGTAATTCTCACACTCGCGATTCTTGCGAGTGTTCCCGCAACGGCACAATGCCCTGCAAATGCAACATTTTTTCAGTTTGACAGAAACCTGCCCGAGAGTCATCTCGAAGCAGAGTTTAGTCAGATGGCTCAATGTGGCATCTCTACTGTAGTGATTGTGGCATCAGCCACACTATCAACTGACTTGGACACCTTTGTGCAGGGCGGCTTGTTTTCAGGAACTATCGAAAACCCCATCCCCGATGGACGACTCGAAACCTTCCTCCGACTGGCAAGTCGGCGCAACTTTAAGATAATAGTTGGCGGAATACAAACACAGACGCCTTGGTACGAAAGCCAGTGGGAAACGCCTGTCCGACTTGCAAACCAAGCGGTAATGCGCAAGACCTTGCAATTGTACGGGAATAGCTCAGCTTTAGTTCATTGGTATTACCCAATCGAACTTGAGGTCAACTGGTTCCCTGTGTACGGTCCAACCTACTACGGTATGACTCGACTCCGTGATTTTATTACGGACGCTAATGCACTAAACGTAGAATTCGGTGTATCCATGCAAGTGATGGCTGCACCAATTTTCAAGCCAGCTGGCTACGGATCTATGCCCCCCATTTCGGCAGACGGTTTTGCTGATGCACTTCGTATGATGTTCCAGGTCACTGGGATCAGAATGCTCTGGCCTCAAGACGGCATCGGTGCAGGAGTCGGTGGACCAACGCTTGACCAACTCGCTCCGTATTTCACTGCTGGTAAACAAGCAGCGGGTGAATTCGGTGTGCAGTTCTGGGACACGGTAGAAGTATTCACGGCAGACCCCAATGCTCCGGATGGATCATGGTATAAACCGGATTCACCCGAAAGAATGAAACAACAAATTGCTGCCGTAAAGGACATCGTGTCTGGTATTGCTCTCTGGAACTTTGGTCACCACCTCTCTCGACAAGCCACGCACTGGCCAGTTGAAGCAGGAGCTTTGTACCGAGAGTATCTGAAAACATACAATCCTCAGCTCGCTCCCGGAGTCCTTCTTCCAACAACATACAATTTCTTTCGGTTGTACGGATACGGAGTGACACCTCCCGACGCGTGGGGAGATCCTAACCTGACCAAACTAACCAACCACACAGGTGGCGGATACGGTCCTGGTGGCAATCCTTTTGGAGACTGGGTCGGCGTACCAGTAGAGGACTCCCAGGGTCAACTCCACCTTGTCATCGATATTGGAAAAATCCAATACGTAAACCAGGTGCGCGTTCTCTTTCGGTCGGAAACTTTAAGTGGAATTAATTTTCCACAACAAATGATTGTCGAGACTTCCCGAGACGGAATGTCCTACGACACGTTTGGTACATTTAGCACATTCCCCGAAAATACGAGTCAATTCAGTATTTTCTGGGGCGAAGCCACCGGTCAAAACCGTGCCAGATACGTGAGAGTAAAAATACTCTACCCTGCTGGCTGGGTGATGATGGCCGAAGCAGAGCTCTACGGCACACTCATTCAGTAGATTGATACAATAAACAAAAATATGTGAGTGTGTTACACCCACATACAGCCACCGATGTTATCGGTGGTTTTTGATTTTATTTTTAAAAACTCATTATTTCAGATCTCAATGCTGTACTTGATCTATGCCGTGTATACTTCGAGCCCGTCTGCAAGACGAACGAGTGTCGCATCAAGTTGCCTATTCGCAGCTGCGGTCAGGGCACCAAACACTTCATCTTCGGTCATATTGAGAATCAGTGCGATACCTTTTGCTAATTTTCTATAGATTTCTTCATCTGCCCCTTTATTGTAAACAAATACCTGTTCAGTACCATTGTTTGGAGCCATGCTTTCATCTGGAGAGTTAATTACCACAACCGATCCTTCTTGGTGCTCTCCACGGAGAACCACTTCATTTGCACCCTGAGCCTTGAGCTGAGTTAGCTTTGCATCCAAAATTTTAATAGCTTCGATATTTAAACCATATGCCTCTGGATCCTTGCGAGCTTTTGCCACATGTCCACAACCACAGGCTACACCTTCTGCTTCATGATGCGTATCTGTATGAAAATTAAAATTATGCACGCCTCCAACAGTATCCACAACCACATTCAAGACTTCTGGAATAGTATCCGAATCAAGTGAAACTCCAAGAGTGACCAAGCTGCCAAGCACCGCCATGAGGCTTCCCGCATCCCCTCCCGGCTTGGCAATACCAGCCAAATCTTCTGTTTTTTCATATCGGCCATCAACACATCGAGACCTATAGTCTTGTGGGATCTTGTTTTCTTGTATCAGTCTCTCAACCTCTTTGGGTGATAATATTCTTTTTTCTGTTTGTAATGTCATGGATTCGTGCATATTAAAATAAATTATATATCACCAGACACTATACATTAAAAACAAAACTTTGTGTACTCTCCCATTTTTCTGGTTGCAAAGTAAATTAAATTATGAGATTATGCATCGGGAGAAATTTACATGCCAACACTTTATGACGAAGTCCAAGGTTCTTTTTGTGACGAAAGTAAGCAAGAAATAAAAGAATCACTAGGAGGTGGACCCACCTTAGTTTTAGGATGCATGGATCTACGATATTGTTTGAATCAAAGACATGCCTTTAGAGAAGTATCTCCCGAATTGCAGAGATATGATCTTGTCTCTTTTGCAGGATCCACCCATATGCTTGGAAAACCACGTGAAGTGAGAGGAGGTATTTCCTTGGGAGAACTCTCTATTTTATACGATGCTGCGAAAATAATAACTGCTCATAGTATTAGAATGGGTATCAAGTTTCACAACATTAGTCAAATTATCATTACCAGCCATCTTAGTTGTGGACATGTGGCTTGGGAAGGATATAGTTTTTCCTCGCTCCCTGCTGAAGAAGAAAAACATAGAGGGGACAGAACCACGGCAGCAGAATGGGTTCAATCACTTTTTCCAAATTTGAAAACATGGACATGCCTTTCGTTTCTAGACCAAAAAAACCACGTTTACATTCGTGATCTTCGACTGGAATCTTAGTTCTTTCGTTTGTTTCATCGAGACGGCCGCGCACCACGCGGCCGCTTTTTTTATCATCAAATAATCTAGCGAGCACTATCCACCAACACGTACACTTCACTCTCTGGTCGGACTTCGAGAACACCACTACTTATGCTTATTTCTTTGTCTCCTGTTGTGGTTTTGAGAAGAACTACTCCCTCTTTTAATTTTGAAACAAGTGGAATATGATCCGGCAAGACAGAAATCTGTCCATTGTCCGTCGGTAACACAACCTCCGTGACTTCACCTGAGAAAAAAACTCCTTCGATAGTAATAATTTTTAGATTTATTGTTTTCATTCTCTGTTATTTGAATCAATGAATTCAAAAACCTTTCTCTCATCATATGTTTTTCAAGACATATGATGAGAGAAATTTTTTAAATTCATAATAATTATATCACCTCCTCTATCTTCCCTTTCATGTAAAACGCCTGCTCACTTTTCTCGTCATGCTTGCCGTCTAATATCTCTCGGAAACCTTTGATAGTATCAGCAAGTGGCACATACACCCCAGCAACTCCAGTAAATTGCTCTGCCACGAAAAAAGGTTGAGAGAGGAATCTTTGAATCTTGCGAGCACGATTTACGGCAAGTTTGTCCTCATCCGACAATTCATCCATACCCAAAATAGCGATGATATCCTGTAAGTCTTTGTACTTCTGCAATACCTGCTGCACATCACGGGCTGTACGGTAGTGTTCTTCTCCAACGATGAGAGGATCGAGCACGGTCGAAGACGAGTCGAGAGGGTCGACAGCTGGGTAAATAGCGAGTTCGGCAAGTGAACGAGAAAGAGTGACTGTGGAGTCGAGGTGACCAAACGTGGTTGAAGGTGCTGGGTCGGTCAAGTCATCCGCCGGAACGTAAATAGCCTGTACAGAAGTAATAGAACCCTTGTCGGTCGAAGTAATGCGTTCTTGCAAAAGTCCCATCTCCGTTGCAAGCGTCGGCTGATATCCCACCGCAGAAGGAATACGTCCGAGAAGTGCAGAAAGTTCCGAGCCCGCTTGAGTAAAACGAAAAATGTTATCAACGAAAAGCAACACATCTTTACTTTCCTCATCACGAAAATATTCAGCCATTGAAAGTGCAGAAAGTGCGATGCGAGCACGGGCTCCCGGAGGTTCATTCATTTGTCCAAAGACGAGAGCAGTTTTTGGTAACACTCCAGACTCTTTCATTTCTCGATACAGGTCATTTCCTTCACGCGTTCGCTCTCCAACTCCAGCAAATACAGAATAGCCTGAATGCTCGGTGGCAATGTTTCTGATAAGCTCTTGAATAACAACCGTCTTTCCAACACCGGCTCCTCCAAAAAGTCCAACTTTACCGCCTTTCAAAAAGGGGCACATAAGATCAATAACTTTAATACCTGTTTCAAATGTTTCTGCCTTTGTACTTTGAGATGTGAGTGGAGGTGGGTCGCGATGAATGGGATACCTTTTTTTAGTAATGGTTGGCCCTTTCCCATCTATTGGATCGCCAGTGACGTTGTACATTCGTCCGAGCACTTCCGGCCCGACAGGTACTGAAATAGGTCCGTCCGTACGCTCTACAACTTGCCCACGAGAAAGTCCGTCGGTCGAACTCATCGCGACTGCGCGCACCTCCCCAAGTCCTAAATGTTTTTGAGTTTCGAGGGTTAAAAAGGAACCATCTGAAAGTGTCACCACGAGTGCATCGTATATGTTTGGCAAATCTCCCTCGAAGGAAACGTCAACGACTGGGCCAATAATTTGTGTGATTTTGCCTGTGTTCATATAATAAAATTGAAATAATAATGTAGCATAATTTCTGAAATTCGTCGAAACCAGTACTTTTCCGGAACATCGCGCAGGAGCTTAGAAAGCAACAGTTCTCGAGTGACCGGGACACGAGAGAACGCGTTGTTTTCTTGAGCGACGAACGTGAAGAAAATTTCTAGCAAGAAATTATTCTGGTTCTGGAAAAGTACTAGTGAGAGGAGTTTCAGAATCCATTACCGTCTCATGCACCCAACGCATTCGCTCCCGCAGCGATTTCCGACAATTCCCTCGTAATACCTTCTTGTCGAATATGATTGAATGAAAGCAACAACTCATCACCGAGCTTGTCCGCATTTTCGGTTGCCGATTTCATTGCCATCATACGCGATGCATGCTCACTTGCCAAGGCATCAAGAATGGCTTGGTACACTTGCACGACAACCAACTCTGGAATAATAACAGTGAATATCTCTTCGACCGATGGCTCAATGACATACCTACTCCAGTCACGTTCAAGGTGCATTGCTCCTGCATCCATCCAATTTTGTTCTCCTCCAGCCTGAGCTATTTGGTTTTTAAATACTTCAGGAGAAAGTGGTAAAAGCTGGCGGACGATTGGTTTTTGAGACAAAACACTTTTAAAATGTGTCGAGACAATCACCACTTTTCTGTATAGTCCAGATGCATATTGACCTTTTATATACTCTGCTAGTTCTCTCGCTTCTTTAAGCGTCACGTCGTCTGAAAAAGTATTGTAGGAATGTAAAATACTGCCACCAGACATTTCAACCTGTGTTCTCACGTGTTGTGTCGCATATTTACCAACACTAACATAGTCTGCACTGTAGTTACCAGCAAGACTCACATTTTTTGAAATATTTTCCGTACGCACATATTTCCTCAATTCTCGAAAGACGTTAGCATTGTATCCCCCACACAAACCTTTATTGGCGGCGATTTCAACAATAAGAATTTTTCCACCTTCCGTGCCACGAAAAAATGGAGATGTCGCAGAAGCGTGATAAGAAAAATTTACTAAAAATTCTAGTGCAAAAAAAGCGTATGGACGAACACCAAGAGCTCGGTCAATGGCTTTTTTCATTTTACTCCGCGCCACCATTTCCATCGCTTTGGTAATCTTGCGAATGTTGTCAACGGATTTTATTTTTGTTTTGACGGTTTTTGTATCTGCCATAGGATTTAATATGTATTCATTCAAAACTCGTCGAAACCAGCACTTTTCCGGAACATCGCGCAGGAGCTTAGAAAACAACAGTTCTCGAGTGACCGAGACACAAGAGAACGCATTGTTTTCTTGAGCGACGAGCGTGAAGAAAATTTCTAGCAAGAAATTATTCTGGTTCTGGAAAAGTACTGGTGAGAGGAGTTTTGAATGTAAAATTTTACTCGTTAACCCTCTCAAAATCACTCAACGCTTTTTTCAACTCTCCTTCAATGTCCGCGTCCCATCCTTTTTCCATTTTAGCTAAAAGTGGACGGTGGGAAGCTTTCAGATATTCAGTCATATCCCTTTCCCATTGACCAATTTCGGGGATAAGAATGGTATCAATGTGACCATTGTTTACAGCATAAATGAGGGCCACTTGAATAGCTACGGGCACAGGAGCATACTGTGGCTGTTTCAAAAATTCTGTCACTCGAGCTCCACGTTCCAACACTTTTTTGGTAGCAGGATCAAGATCTGATGCAAATTGAGAAAAAGCTTCAAGTTCGCGGTACTGTGCGAGGTCAAGTTTCAAACGCCCCACAACTTTCTTCAATGATTTAATCTGAGCGGCACTACCAACACGCGAGACAGAAATACCCACGTTAATAGCAGGACGAATACCTTTGTAAAAAAGACCGGACTGTAGGAAAATTTGTCCATCGGTAATAGAAATAACGTTTGTCGGAATGTATGCAGAAACGTCTCCTGCTTGAGTTTCGATAATCGGCAGAGATGTGATAGAACCACCACCATGTTCAGCATTGCGACGGCAAGACCGCTCTAAAAGTCGTGAATGTAAATAGAAAATATCACCTGGATATGCTTCACGACCCGGTGGACGGCGAAGGAGTAAAGATATTTCTCGATACGCCACAGCATGTTTGGATAAGTCATCATACACCACGAGCACATCTTTACCTTGATCCATAAAATACTCAGCGAGTGCTGTTCCTGAATATGGCGCAAGAAATGAATACGCAGCATTTTGTGATGCACCAGCCAAAACAACCGTCGTATACTCCATTGCTCCCGCTTCTTCCAAGCGTTTTATAATCCGAGCGATTTTTGATTCTTTTTGACCAATGGCAACATAAATACACAACACGCCCGTACCTTTTTGGTTCAAAATAGTATCGATAGCAATAGCGGTCTTACCTGTTTGCCGGTCGCCAATGATAAGTTCACGCTGACCAAGACCAACAGGAATAAGTGCGTCGATTGATTTGACACCAGTCTGCAATGCCTGTGACACAGGCTCGCGGGTCATTACCCCCGGAGCTATTTTTTCTGTTTTATAAAAAGCCTTTTCTTTTATTGCTCCTTTTCCATCTACTGGTGCTCCGAGAGCATCAACAACTCGTCCAAGGAAATTTTCTCCAACAGGAACTTCCAAAATTCTTCCCGTACGCCTTACCTCATCCCCTTCTTTTATTTTTTTAAAATCACCGATGATAATAACTCCGACAGCATCGGATTCAAGGTTCAAAGCAATACCAAAAATCTTTCCGGGAAATTCGAGCATTTCACTCGACTGACAGTTGCTCAAACCGGAAACCCGAGCGATACCGTCACCGACATCTAAAACACGCCCTATTTCTTCCACGTGAACAGACAATTCAGCGTTCTGAATTTTTTTCTCTATACTCTGTAAAAGGAGATCTATACTCATATGCAAGAATTAATATTAAAATGACTCATTCTTTCACCAGTTTATTTTTGTAAAGATTCGCGCAATCTCTCGAGTGAATACAGTATTGTCGCATCTATTTTTCTATCTTTCCAATATGCCATGAAACCTCCGATGAGCCGAGCGTCCTGACTCACTTGTATGTGTGCAGGGGCGGTTGCTCCAACAAATTTTTGTATGTGTTCCACATCAGTATTGCTCACAGGATGAGAAACTTGGATTGAGAGAGTCTCTCTGTGTGCATGCACTACGGATTCTCTTTTCAAAGCGAGTAGTATGGAGGGCAGTTGAGTATCCAAACCGTGTCGATGTATAAAAGCAAGGACGTTATCTGCAATACGAGAAGTATCGTGAGGATTTTTAGAAACCAAAGACACAATAGCTTTACTCATATATTTGGAAGAAATCATTTGTTTTTGATTTAATTTTTTTGAGTCAACTTAGCGATCATCCTACTGTTCATTTCACTCGTTACTTCCTCTGCAAGAAGTGCTTTAATACCCATGACCACATACTCTGCTAGTTTTTTACTCACTGCAAGCTCACTCGCTCGTTTATTTTCTTCAATCTCTCTTTGAGCACTGTAGATGACTGCGTTTTTAGTCACTTCACCTTCCCGCCTCGCTTCTTCGACAAGTGTGTGCCCTTCACTCTGAGCCTCGAGTAAGAGTGCGTGGGCTTCTTTTTTTGCATCTGCGTGTATGCTTTTTGCTTCGGTGTGGACAGACTGCAATTCTCTGCCCGCTGCTTCAGCATCTTCGAGACCTTTACGCACTAAGTCTTCACGTTTTTGCAACATCGCCAAAATAGGTTGATACGCAAAACGTTTGAGAAGATAAAAAAGAATAGCAAAGTTGACCACTTGGGCCACAAGGAGCTTCCAGTCGACACCAAAATTTGCAAAAAGTTGTGACATAATGTTTACAATAATCTAAGATTTTCACAATTTGAGTGAAATCTTGCTCTCTTATTTAGGCGACAAACTTCAAGATAAGAGCAACAACAAGCGCATAAATAGCAATCGCTTCGGCAAATGCGATGGACAATATCATCGCCGTTTGTACTTTTCCGGCTGCTTCTGGATTGCGACCAATAGCTTCAACACCTTTTGAACCGATGTTCCCAATTGCAAATGCTGGTCCCACGGTTGCACCGAGGATAATCGCTGCAATGGCGATAAATTTGATTGATTCTGGACTCATATAAATATTTTTTGTTTATAAATTTACAGCTGATAATAACTGATTTCCTATCATACAAGAAAGACACTAAAAAAACAATTACTCTATTCGCTCCGAATCTAGGAGGATGTTTGGAATTAATTATTTATTCAAATAATCACTAAAGGAGGATATACTTGAAAAGTTTAAATCAGAATCCCAAACTTGAATTTCTGTATTTTCAGGAAAATTAAACTTTTTTAAACCATCAAGAAGAATTTGTAATCCTTCTTTTCCACGAGAATTCATTTGAATTTCGACGTCTGAAAATTCAAGTGACTTGTTGCCATTAGCATCTGGCTTATTTAACATAGTTCCCCCACCAGTTACTTCACCGACATTGCTTTCTTTCAAAATAGAATTAAGGGGGTCACCGTATTTTGATTCTCGCTCATCAGGATTAATTCCTGGTCTTACTGTTACTAATATATAGTTTAACTTAATTGGTTCTTGATTGTTTGCGGTGCTACATTTATTTTTGAAGATTGAGAATAATGACATAAGTAAAATTAGAGTAATAATAATTGCTCATTTGTAAATCCCTCCTGTACTATTATTACATAGTATATTTATTATGTCAACATTCAATTTATTTTTCTGAGTGCTTGTTCGAAATTATTTTTTTATATTTCGTTCCGACATATTTCGAGCACTACTTTTTGTAAAATATTTCTATTGACTGTGGGAGGTCGTGAATAAGTGGCATGTCTAGTGCTTCAATCGCCGAAACCCAACAAAATTCAGAATGTTCCTGCGCGCTCAGTGTGACATTCGGCAGCATATCCAATTGAGTAGAAAACATGTGCCATTCAATATCAAAATCTCCATCTCGCACATACATAGAGTCAAAATATTTTACATCCTGCCGAGTCAAAACAATTCCTGTTTCTTCCCTCACTTCTCTCAATACAGCGTCCTCAATACCCTCTCCTTCATCTTTCTTTCCAGCAGGTAGTCCCCACCTATTACCACTCGCTTTATGCGCATGTCGGTGAAGTAAAAGAAATTTTCCGTCGTGTTCAACAAAACAACCGACGATATCAAATCGCTTGTTAAAAGCCACTGGTTTATCTTTTGACATCATATTTATTTATTATATCACTTTTAGTACCCCCGTTAAGACATTGTTACAAAATGGGCCAAATATTTGATCACCGAAACCATTTTACAATAGACCATTTCTTAATTCCTCTCTAATTTCCATCCAAAGTTTCCCTATGTGATTAAGTCCTTTGCCATCCTCTCCGTCATCCCAAAAACTATCTCCTGGCGGATATGTAACAATGTGTTTAACTATTTTCATATCCGAAGAATCTAACAAAACTTTTTTAATTTCTTCGTGTTGCTGTGTTTTAACTCGCATCATTTTTTTCATAATTTCTAATTTATATTTTTCATCTTTAAATTCAGGTATTTGAAGATGTTTGTATTTAGATGAAATCTCCCATGCTTTTACTGGACTACGTGCATTCCTAATCTCTTCAATAATTTTTGAATCCTTATATCTTTGACATTGATATGCATGCTCAAGGGTTGGAAAAACTAGTCCATTAATTTCAATAGCATGAGCAGTATATGGAGAAAAATAAATATAAAACTTTTCTATTGGAAATATTTCTATCATAAAAATATTATATCAAAAAAATAAACAAAAATTCGAGCTAGGTATAAAATTTCACGTTGAGAAACAAGGCTGAAACTCGATGCTGGGTTTGGATCGAAGTTGGAACGGGCTTATTTATCTCTTCTGAAGATTAGGATTCCAAAGAATGACTTTCACTTCCCTCTTCCATTAAATTTCCAATCATATTTTAAATGTTTTTGTGATTTTCTTTTTGTCTTCTTCCAGATATAAAGTATGTCGAGAAATTCTTCTAATGATGCTCTTCTGTAAGCAAACTCAAAAAAACCAGTGTCAGTGTCGAGAAGACGAGTGCTTGAATAAAACCAGCAAAAAGCTCGAGGCCGAGAAATGGAATTGGCACTATGTATGGTACTAAAAAGCCAATAATAATGAGCAACACTTCTCCTGCAAAAACATTACCAAAAAGACGAAAAGATAGAGAAACAATCTTTGCAAATTCACCAATAATTTCTAGGATACCGATGAAAAAATTGATTGGGCTAGAAAAATTGATGTAACGTGAAATTGAAACTTTCAGCCCGAGTGCTCGAATCCCCATAATGTTTATAGTAATAATCGTCATGAGAGCAAGACCGAGAGTAAAGTTGAGGTCACTTGATGGAGAACGTAAAAAGGGCACAAAATTCCTAGCACCAACTCCATGTTGCAAACCAATAGACCCAACACCAGGCACAAGTCCAAGCCAGTTCGAGGCAAGAATAATAATAAAAAGAGTGGCGATAAAGGGAAAGTACTTGAATGCTTTTTCTTTTGAACCAAGAACCCCTGACATATTATCAAGCAATGCTTCAGTCCCTATCTCCACTATGTTTTGCAAGCGGTTCGGCACCAGTGTCATTTTGCGCGAAATCATTTGTGCAATAAAAATAAGCACAGCGGTGACAAGCCAGACCATGACAAAAGAATTACTTATACCAAGTGCCCCCACATGAGTCAGTCTTTCTGCAGCAATTTCTATATTCATACGGATAGTATATATGGATGAGAATTCATGTCAAAATAATCTCGTTATTTTAAATAGTATCTATTCCGCTTACTTTTGCACCATCAGCGTTCTACGAATCTCGTCAAATTGAGCATTCAGAGCCTGCGCGTCGAAATGAATAATACTGCCAGCCGGATAATTTTCAAAGACACCATAATGAACAAAATATCGCACTGCAAAACAGGGGTTTGTGCCGGAAAGCGCATAGACTGTTTCTTCGTATCTATTTCCTGCCTCAACGCCACTCGATGACGCAACTGAATATGCGACACCCGCATCGGTAATATTTTTTATCATTCCATTACTGAGGTTTTTATCCATGAATGAAGTAGCGAGGCACGCTGAAGTACTTGTCTGCCCATATGACGTCGTGGCAGTTGGAACTAAAGCTTTTGGTAAAAATTCCACACTCACATAACTGTCTGTACCGAGGTTAGTACCACTTGTTGTTGATGTCGAAATGCTGAATTTTACTCCAGATATATTTTTTCCCGGTCCAAAAGCTTGGTAAGTGTAAGATCTGTCAACCACATACCCCGTAGGGTAATGTATTGAAAATTTGTGAGAAATACTTTTGTAAACCTCTTTCGGAATAGTGTACGTGGGAGTACTTGTAGTGGCAAGGGAGTTACTTATCACAGGTCCTGTCGCTTCCTTACCTAGATTGCTGCCTAGATTCGGGACAGGCACGCGGTACAAGAAAAAAATTCCAACTCCAGCGACAGCTATAATAATAATGCAAATATTGATTAGTGTTTTATGTTTCATACGGATATATTATCACATTTGAATCAAATTTAATTTTTCTTTTCTCTTAAGTTTTTTTATTGCCATTTCTCTTTTCAAAGCAGAACTCTTGTCTCTGCACGTCTCAGTGTATACTACCCGCACAGCTCTCCTCGACCTCGTGTATCGAGCACCTTTTTTTGCGACATGTTGATCAAACCTGCGTGCAACGTCAGTAGTACTGCCCGTATACAAAGTCCCGTCTGCGCATTCTAAAATATACACGAAATACATAATAATAAAAAATCGTGTGCCCTTATAAGCCACTCAGATCGGCATTTATACTCGAAACTGTTTCTTTAATATAGTTTTGTGTCCACACTACGGCATACCAAATAGTGAGTACGGTCGAAAGGAGAAGAAGTATCCATGCAATGAGACCAATTTGTTTCGCATTTAAATCCTGAGATTTATAATATGCATTGCCCTTCCATCGAGTAATGAGAAGAAATCCAATCATCGGTAAGACAATACTAAACGCATACAACCCCACTTGTGCCATAAGTGAGGTTGAAAGAGGGGCTTTGTGCAATGTAGTTCCGCAATTAGGACAAAAATAATAATGAAGCAGAATAGCCTGATGACACACAGGGCACAAAGCAGGTAGAATCTTATCGGGAGATACGTTTCTTTCAAAAGGTAAAGTTTCCACAAATACAGTATACCCTACTTTTACAATACATGAATACTAACATGTGAAAAACATGTGCACGAGTCTGTACACATGTTTTTCGAATTTTTTCAGAAGCGACAAAATCTCTTATCGCTTTTTAGAACCTTTGGCACGAGCAACCTGGCGCTCTCTTTTAATAGCCAAACGTTTTTTTGTCTTCTTCGAACGAGATGCCTTGTTTTTTGTGTTGACTGCAAGTCTTTTTGCCATAAAACAAGTATACACTAGTTTAAACAAAAAAACTATCTCAGAGAATCACCACTAAGTATGTAGTGTACTATCTGTGGAACCCACAGACGCTCTGTAACAATAAGCCCGAGACCCAATACAATGAAAATAAGAAGAATTATTCGGATCACACGGACAAAAGGAAAGGTCATATATATCTATGATATACTGCCAGCACAATGAAAGTCAAAAAAATTCCGTTTGATGAATTTAAAACCATTTATAGCAGGGTTCCGAGACTCTGTGTCGAAGTAGTAATAATGCAAGAAAATAAACTCCTTCTTATCAAAAGAACAATCCCGCCAGCTCTTGGTAAGTGGCATACTCCTGGAGGAACAATTCTCAAGGGAGAAAACATCGCACGCGCAGTAGAAAGGGTGGCAAAGGAAGAACTCGGTATTTCCGTGCGAATCCTACAATTCCTCGGAATTATTGAGTACACCTCTTATGTAAACCATTATAGCCAAGACATTAGTCTCGCATTTCTGGTGGAAATAAAACAGACGGCACACACAACAAAATTTGATCTTGATGGACATGCGGATGAATATGACTTTTTTAAAGAAATTCCTTCAAACACCATTGTCGAGCAAAAAAAATTCTATTCAAAAAACCTCAAACTTGCAGTATCAGAAAAAAATAGTGAAACTACATTCCGCTCGAAGATATAGAACCATGTTCTATGTGTTCAATAGCTTCAGAAGTAGGAATATCATGTTTAGCAAATACAGTGAGTTCTTTTTGTTTTCTCAGTTCTTCCTCCAATTTTTTAGTCTCTTTTTTCAATCGTCGAAGAGTCAAAGAAGTTTGAATAGTCCCAGGCAACAAAAGCAGAAGGGTGATCAGTATCCCTGAAATAATAGAAAGAATAAGTATCATCGCCAGAGATCCTTCAATGTGCCATGAGAAAAAAGTAACCGTGACGAGTGCGACGTTTTGTAATGCAAAGACAACAGCGATACCTCCAAGAACAAGACCAAGTATAAAAAGTATGATCATAAATTTGTGATTATTTTGAACTTCATAAGTCATGAAAAGTATAACACACCTCACCATTTTTTAAGACCTATGATACTATGACATCACATACATGTATCAAAATGGATGTAATCCTATTATAAAAATATGCTCAAAGAAATTGTCGGAGAACAGCCATTTAAGCGTGCTGAGGAGTATTGGGACACACTCGGACCAGGACTCACCACCGGAGCAGCAGATGATGACCCTTCGGGCATCGCAACATACTCACAAGCAGGCGCACAGTACGGCTTTCAACTACTCTGGCTTTCTGCCTTTACATTTCCTTTTATGGCCATGGTTCAGGAAATGTGTGCTCGAATAGGACTTGTCACCGGCCAGGGATTGGCAGCAAATATCCGAACTCACTACTCAAAACGGGTACTGAATGTCGTCACTGTCTTGCTTTTTCTTGCTAATACACTCAACATAGCAGCCGATCTCGGTGCAATGGCCGCAAGCACCCGACTTATATTTTCGACAGTAAATTTTGAACTACTTGTTATTGCCTTTGCACTTGTCAGTCTTCTTTTGCAGATTTTTACAACCTATTCCCAATATGCGAAGTATTTAAAATACATGACTATCGCTCTTTTTTCTTATGTCTTTACTGCTTTTGCTGTTCATCTCGATTGGGGTCAAACACTCACACATACTTTTATACCTACTATCACTTTTTCTAAAGATCAAATATTTTTGATCTGCGGAATTCTTGGAACTACTATCTCTCCATATTTATTTTTCTGGCAAACATCTCAGGAAGTGGAAGAAAAAATCATGAAAGGAGACAAAACAATAAGTGAAAGGAAAAAAGATGTCACCACTATTGATATAAAAAACATGCGAATAGACGTCTGGTCGGGGATGTTTTTTTCCAATCTTATTATGTTTTTTATTATTGCTGCATGTGCCGCAACACTTTTTGCCCACCATATCACCAACATAACAACTGCGGATCAAGCCGCCCAAGCCCTTCGTCCGTTCGCTGGAAATTTTGCATACTTTTTATTTGCTCTCGGTATAGTCGGCACGGGACTCCTCGCTATCCCCGTCCTCGCGGGATCAACAGCGTATGCTATTTCAGAAAGCATGGGTTGGAAGCAGGGCTTGTACAGAAAACTTAAAGAAGCACAGGCATTCTACGGAGTCATTATAGTTTCTATGATTATTGGCATACTGGCCAATCTTTTTCATCTCGACCCAATCAAAGGCCTCATCTACTCAGCTGTAGCCAACGGTCTTATTGCTCCTTTTGTTATTTTTCTTCTTGTCAAAATAAGCAGTAATAAAAAAATTATGGGCACTCACACAAACCACACACTCATCACTGTCGGTGGATGGAGTATCACCTTCATTATGATTGTCTCAGGAATAGCGGCAGTGAGTTCACTTTTCTTTTAAAAAAATAAAGACAAAAATACATATGAAAAAACCCTCACTGCGCAATTGCAATGGGGTTGTTAGAAACAAAAGAGCTGGTGGAGAGGAACGGCGACGAATGGTGTTTAAGCCGATGATCGCCGTCCTCCACCCAAAAGTTTGGTCGATGAGAAGGAAGTTCTCATTACCCATAGTGACAACTTGGAGTCACATAGCCTCTTCACTCATAGCGAGCAAGGCTGGCTATTACCTTCTCCGTGATTGCTTCCCACAACCACTCGGGGGAGAATGGAGAAACTCCCCCTCCCTAATTTTTAAATTGTCTAGCCCAAGGGTATGTCTCACGCACTGGAGACCTCCTTCTTGGGTGAAAGTCTTGCCACCTCCTCTCGATCATTTTTCTGTCAAAAACGAATATGATCGAATTATGGCCCTGCAAGCTGGCGATGGCGATGGCGAAGGGGTAAGACCTACCCCTTTTTATTTTGCCGATGATGCCGCTTGATCTGAAATAAGGATAGCATGAATATAAAAATAAGTCAAGTATTTTGCTCCCTTTTCCTACTTTGATTCTCAGTGTACCAAAAAAACCTTATTTTGAGCCATATTTTTTATAGTCAGCAATAATGACTTCGACTTCCCTCGCCGTTTTTGTTTCCATGAGTCGCATACGCAGTTCCTTTGCACCATCCCAGCCATTTACATACGCTTTATAATGTTTTTTCATAATTGCAAAACTTTTATGAGGCAATAATTTTTCGTATAACTGAGTATGCTCAACCAAAACTCTTAGTCGTTCTGTGAGCGACACATCCCCACTCTGCTTTTCCCCCTTACTCAGAGTACTAAACAACCATGGGTTTCCAAAAATAGCACGTCCGAGCATAACGCCGTCACAACCAGCCTCCTCTGCCTTCTTTTCAGCATCTTGAACACTTACCACATCACCATTACCAAAAATAAGTGGTGCATCTTCTTTCGATATTTCTTTTTTATCTGCCCACTCATTACGAATCTCTACTGCTCTTTTTATATATTCCCAGTGTGCTGGCACGAGAGACATTTCTTTGCGAGTACGAGCGTGAAGTGTAATGACCGCCGGCTCAGCGTCTAGCAACGCAGGTAACCATGTTTCCAATTCATTTTTATTGTAGCCAATACGAGTTTTGACTGACACGGGGATTTCTTTTTTACCACGAACAGTGGCTTTCAACACACCTTCTTTAGCAGCCGCAATAATTTCTTGCGCCAATTTTGGATTTTTAATAAGTGATGCTCCCCCACCTTGCTTCTCTATACTCTTATCTGGACAACCCATATTGATATCAATGCCATCAAAACCCAAATCACACGCAAGTTCCGCGGACTTACTCATCATCTCTGGCGACCCCGTAAAAAACTGAGCGATAATGGGTCGTTCCGCTTCACTGTATGCCAAATCTTTAACAAGTGCATCATACCCACCTTTAAACAATCCATCAGCAGAAACAAATTCTGTCCACATCACATCGGGCTTGCCATACTTGGCAATGATGCGTCGAAATGCAGGGTCAGTGACATCGGCCATCGGAGCAAGCACCACGAGTGGTCTCTGTGTTTCTCTCTGTATTTTAGAGTGTACCCTCTGTTTTAATTCGTACCAAAAATTCATAGTAAGTTGACTATAATATATCGATTTGGTATACACAAGGATAGAGGAAGTCCGAAATTCTCTAGTGAACTGCAACTCTCGTTGCTGTTAATACCTTCAGTATATCACGTCTTTCATACTCCTCCTCAACTTCTGCCGCGCTCCGATACTGGAGCGATTTTTTGTACTTGGAATTGAGAATAAGAAAACTCTCTTGAAAGTCATGCTCAGTCACGCAGTCTAGGTTGGTTCCTTTTGGAAAGAACCATCGACGGACTAACCCAATACCACCTTCGACCAATGGTTTCTGCCATGGAGCATGGGAGTCACAGAAGTGTACGGGCATTCCGTACTCTTCGTGACCTCTGTTTTCAATACCACGATCCATCACGAGTGCATCTGAAGGATGCTCTTTCTGTATTCTTTGCATGCTTTCAGTCATACACACCACTTCCATACTCGGTATTTTGTTTCCACTGATGAAAGTCGATCGCTGTTTGACCACGACTGCCACTGCAGTGGTGGTTTTAGCTCTCTTGGGTGACAAGAAGGTGTCTCCTTCGGAGATGTTTCCTCGATCAATGATGTCTTGAGGGATATGATGGATACTCTTCATATTCTTGATCATTGCTCGTTTCGGTTTCGTTCTCCGAGGCTTCTTTTTGTATCGCTTTGTACAGAGTAGTTGGCAGTATTGTTGTCCGAACGGAGAATACAACCACCGATATGTGGCAGAAGTAGAGATGGTCACTGTCTGTTTCTCCACCTGCATCCTTCCAGTAATGCCATCAGGTGACTGGTTACCTCTCATACCATCAACTAACTGTTTCTTAAGCTCTGGGTGAGCTTCGATCTTCATCCCTTGATACTTGGAGTTTGACCGTGCAACTCCTGCTTTGTGTTCAGCGACACGGGCACCGTATGTCCCATCCTCGAGCTTGTGCCGACGTATCTCACGAGAGACCGTGCTTTTGTGCATATTGAGTATCTTCGCTATCTCTTTTTGCTCAACTCCTGTATCCAACAGTGCTTCTAGTCGATCCCGAGTGTGAAAATCGAAATGCGAATACAATTTCTTCGAAATTTTTGTCATACAACTCAATGTTACTCCAGTTGCACTTCAAAAGAGAATTTAACAGTACTAAAATGAAGCAACAAGTGTCATTTTGTAAACAGAAAAACTCTCATAGAAAATTTTGAAGCTGATATTTTACATGATCCTAGATCATTGCGGGTCAGAATAGACAGTTCCCATTCAGGTCAAAGAATCATCGACATCGGTTCAGTGATTCTACAAGATATAGCCGACCACCTCGCTAAATTTGAAGAACTATATTCCGGGCAACCCACCAAAAAAGACGACCTCAGAATGGCGTGGAGAACCGTCCTTAATCGACTTCAAAAAAAGCATCGTTTGAAAGTTAATAAATTAAGCACAGCTGATTTGAGTGGCTGGCAGAGTTGGGCCGCCGCACAATGTGCGGAACGAGTCGAATCATAAAAAAACTGGAGAGCTCTGAACCACGCGGTCAGGGCTCTTTTTATATACCATCTTATACACCATCTCTTTATTTCAATTTGTAAAATAACTTATTCCCATATCTCAGATCAATATAATCGACTGGCAGATCATGTGCCACGCTCGGTATAAGTGGTGGGTTATGAAGAAGTGCATTCATATTTTTAATTGTTTTTTCTATCGGTTCCGTCATGTCGAAATAAATTTTACCTCCTCCAGAAATAACTAGGGTAAACTGTCCGTCTTTTTCAGCAACGAGGTACTGTGGACGCAAAGAAAGATCCCGAGCAGAAGAGACGAAAAGAGAAAGGGACGTAAACTCACTACTCGAAGCAACATAGGCTCCACCAATTGGTGTCACCGAAGTTGTAGTTGTGGCGAGATCACCAAAATATTTAAAATACGCATCTCCCGAGAAAAGTGGTGCCTCGGCAAAAACGGTACCTTGATCATCGAGAAAATAACACTTTTCTTCTGAAGTTTTAGAAGAGGTTGTGGTGGATATCGGATCCAAATTATGTAAAAAAGGTGATGTGAAAGTAGGTATAGTATCGCACCACAATGCCATCGGCTTACGTTCCGTAACAACTACAGAAAGCGTTCGAAAATTTTTAAAATGAATTGCAATATCAGCAATACGTTTGAAATGGTTTCTGAGATCAGTCTGAAGTCCGTTTCTCGGATACAGGAGTGCATTATTTTTGGGAAACAACCACAAGTATGAACCGCTTATATACGAAAGCGTTTCGGCTTCAACATCAGCCTGAGTCACAAGTACTCCACCAGAAAGCTCGACGTGAGTTATACGTAGAAAAGTTCGATGAGATACAAAAGATATAAGAGCAATAATAGAAAGAAAAACAAAAAACAAAAGACCGATTCGAATGTAACGCTCTGTACGTTTACGTCTCACATATTCTTGCCTTCGAAAAGACGCGTTTACTGACATTGATGAAATTAATTAAGAACTTGAGAAACTTCAGGTGCAACGGCTTCTGAGTGTTCTACGGGTTCTATTTTTTTAACAGATTTACTTTCAATTGTTTTCTGTCCTGACATGTAGGGTTGGAGTACCTCGGGAATACGGACGCTACCGTCTTCATTTTGATAATTTTCAACAAGAGAAACAAGAATGCGTGGAGTAGGAATGGCGGTACCGTTGAGAGAATGTGCAAAACGCATTTTTCCATCATCGTCGCGGTATCGAGTGTTGAGCCGACGCGTTTGAAAATCATGAAAATATGAAATTGAAGCAATTTCGCGGTATGTCTCTTCGAGAGGCACCCAAAGCTCAATATCATATTTTTTAACTTGACCGAGTCCAAGATCTCCTCCGCAGTTAATAACCGTGTGATACGGAATGCCGAGTGTCTCGATAAATTCTTCGGTATTACGAGTAAGGGCTTCGTGATGGTTCACAGATTCTGTGTGATGTGCTTCGCAGAGCACCACTTGCTCTACTTTGTAAAATTCGTGGACACGGATAAGACCTTTGATGTCTTTGCTGTGAGCTCCTGCTTCTCTTCTAAAACATGGAGAAAACGAAAGAAACTTTTTTGGTAAATCTTTTTTATCCAATATTTCATCCATGTAATATCCCATAGTTGCTACTTCCGCGGTTCCAGCGAGAAAATCACCGTCTTGAGTTTTATACAAATCATCTTCTCCTTGAGGTAAGTACCCACTGCCAATAAAAGGCTCGCGACGGACAAGTGAAGGCACGAGCATTGGCGTAAAATCTTTTTTGGAGAAAAAATCCATTGCGTACTGCCAAATAGCAAGAGACAAACGTACTCCGTCGTTTTTCAAAAAATACCCCCTGAAGCCTGAAACTTTTGTCCCCCGCTCGAGGTCTACCATGTCAAGAGCCTCAAGTATTTCAATATGATTTTTCGGTGTAAAAGTAAATTTTGGAATCTCACCCCATACTTTTACTTCTTTGTTATCTGCATCGCTAGCCCCTTCAGGGACTGAGACATCGGGAATGTTTGGCACCGTTACCATCATCATCTGCCAGTCATGCATGACAGTTTTCATTTCCTCTTCTTCTTTTTGTAATTCTTCTTTGAGAATCTTCATCTCGGCGATCATTTGATCTTTTGTAGATTCATCTGATGTTCTCACTATTTTGTTACTGACTTCGTTTTGTTCTGAACGTTTTTTTTCAATAAGTTGCAAAAGTTCCCGACGACGATCATCAAGTACGAGGAGTGCCTCCACATCAAATTCAATGTGTTTTTTCTTTGCACCGAGAGCAACCAAATCTTTATTTTCTCTAATGAATTTAATATCAAGCATTGCAAATGTAGTGTAGCAAATTTCTGTTATACTGTACAAATATTTTCTAACAATTGAAACATGGAAATTCGTGATTTAAAAAAGAAAAATTTTCCGGAATTACTTCTCCAAATCCCTGATCCGCCAAAAGCAATGCGAATGATCGGCGAGTTGCCGCAGACAGAAAAATATTTAGCCGTTGTCGGCTCACGTAAATATAGCGAGTACGGCAAAGCAGTTTGCGAGCATCTCATCTCTGGTTTACGTGGCTACTCTATTACCATTGTTTCTGGTCTCGCTCTCGGAATGGATTCAATCGGTCACAGAGCAGCACTTGAAGCAGGGCTTCCAACTGTGGCTATCCCCGGCTCTGGACTAAATGAAAAAAATCTCTACCCCACCTCTCATCGTGGGCTTGCTGAAAAAATAGTCGAGAGTGGAGGGGCACTCATTTCTGAATTCGACGACACAATGCCGGGTCTGCCTCACAATTTTCCCCAGCGCAACCGCATTATTGCAGGCATGTCGAACGCAACACTCGTCATTGAAGCCGTGCTCCGAAGTGGCACACTCATTACTTCCAAATATGCGATCGAATACAACCGAGACGTCTTCACAGTACCTCATTCTATTTTCTCTGCAAACTCCGAAGGTCCTCACATGCTTCTACGACTCGGGGCAACACCGATAACTCAATCATCAGATATTGTCACCGCACTTGGTTTACGTCCACGCGAAGAATTATTCCAGACACGCGACTACAGCGACTGCTCCACCGACGAACGTGAACTCATAGACCTCTTACACGAACCCCTTTCCCGAGATGAAATAATCCGCCGTCTCGGCAAACCCGTCTACGTCACACAGACAATCCTTGCCACAATGGAAATCAAGAATCTGGTCCAAGAAGTAATGGGAGAAATATGTTTGAAATAAATATTATAAAAAAAGAAGCACCCTGCAACGACGTGCACGGGTGCTTGTTCGAATTACTCTTACTTACATATTCGGAGGCAGAGGGTAATAAACTGGGGTATCGTCCTTTAAACAGGATACGAGTGAACCATCTGGTTTTTTACATGTTCCTATGGAAACTCTCTGCAGCGTGATGATCAACTCACTTTTTACTCCATCCTTCCCCACACGACGAAGTCCAAAATCAACTCGTTGAGGCACATCACCTAAGGTAGCATTCGGTTCCGGTATCCGACGGGATACTGATTCTTTTACTTTTACCTTCTTTAATTTCTTCACGAAAACCTCTCGACACCTTTGAAGTAGGACAGTTAGAATTAAAGTATTAGCAAAATTAATTTTAATTTGTCATATGAAATATCATCATTTAAATTTCGAAGAACGATTTTGTATTGAAAAAATGTATTGGGCAGGTTCCGAGA
>JBBQLO010000011.1:0-23532 GCA_038327915.1 Parcubacteria group bacterium
GAGCGAAGTAGAGACACCCGCTCCGAGGGAGAGGTTTCTCCGAAAGTTGGGGAATGGTTTCTTTATCGGCATGACAGGTCAAACTCCAAAAGCATTCGGAGAAGGTCTGAAACGTCGAAACTGGAAATCTAGTTCATGGACACTGGTCCAAAGAACTACCCCAGTCGGGCAATTTACTGGCCTACGAAATGGGTGGAAAGAAAGCAAAGGTTCTTTTCAAAAAAAAGCACTCGATGCATCCCAAGGATTTTTATTGGCAGGTGTAATGGTTGACGGCTTCTCAAGCCTTGTCGCTTCAAGAGCGCAAGCTTCAGGCCGCAAAATATTCGAAACCCATTCTCTAGTGGCATCGAACGGTCATTGGAACGCCATGAAGTGGTACGGGGTAAATAATCTCTTTCTAAACATCACAGTAAAATTTGAGAACAAACTCATTGGTTACTGTGAAAAAAGGAATGGGGTGAAAGCCAAAGTCACCCAAGTGGCGACATACGGCATTATTGGATTTAATGTCGTGCTGGGTGCAGCTAGGGTGGGTGCAACAATCCACAACTTCGCCCTTTCGTTCTAAAAGTTCCGCGTCGTCAAGACGCATTGCAGTAGTTTCTGCATCCAAGTGGATGCATGTACACAACGTCAGATGGTTATCGCCCCTTTCGGGCACCATCGCAGTCCCACATGTGGGGCTTTTTTGATGCTTTTTTTATAATAATTTCCTCCCACAAATTTTAAGGTTTTCATAATTTGTGCAAGATCGTGAGAAATCGTAAACCGATTTCGTAAGACCTTGAGTCATCTGTACTCAGATGCAAAAGGTGTACCGCTCCTGTAAGGAGGATAAAATTTGAAAATATGCGAAGCCATACTTAGTAGTATGGTGACAAATATTTTTAAATTTTAGGCGATGAGATCGTACAAATTTGGAAACCTACTTCCTCGCCTCTACGATAGTCTTTTCTACGTTTGGTGGCACAACTTCGTAATGATCAAATTCCATCATAATAGAACCGCGACCCTGAGTCATCGAGCGAATGTCTGTCGTGTATCCAAACATTTCTGAAAGTGGCACTTTTGCGTGAATCACTCGAAGCATTCCACGCTCGTCCATACCTTCTATTTGTCCACGTTTTCCGGAGAGAGATCCGGTGACGTCTCCCATGAACTGTTCTGGCATGATAGCTTCCACTTTCATAATCGGTTCGAGGATAACTGGTCGAGAACGTTTTGCTGCATCTTGAAATGCCTGCGAAGCTGCAATTTTGTAGGCAATTTCAGATGAGTCAACATCATGATATGAACCGAAAGTTAGCTCGCAAGAAATGTTTACCATTGGGTAGCCGGCCACAATACCGCGACCCATGGCTTCGTGAACACCTTTCTCCACTGCAGGAATAAATTCCTGTGGGATGACGCCTCCTTTAATAGAGTCAATGAATTCGAAGTCTGGATATCGTTTGACGTTTTTCGGAATTTTCTGACCTTCTTCTATTTTCTCCATTGGCTTGATAGTCAATTTGACGTGGCCATACTGGCCTTTTCCTCCGGTCTGTTTAATGTACTTGTGTTCGGCTTCTGCACTGCCAAGAATTGTTTCACGGTATGCCACCTGAGGTTTGCCGGTGTTTACCTCTACTCCAAATTCTCGCTTCATGCGATCCACCATAATTTCAAGATGTAATTCTCCCATTCCAGAAACAATTGTTTCTGCTGTTTCTGTATTAGAAGATATAATAAATGTTGGATCTTCGTCGGAAAGTTTTTTGAGAGCCATGCCCATTTTTTCTTGGTCAGCTTTTGTTTTTGGCTCGACACGAAGAGAAACCACAGGGTCGACAAATTTAATAGGGTCGAGAATGATCGGATTGTTTTCATCACAGAGAGTGTGCGATGTTTTGGCAGATTTGAGACCAACTGCAGCAGCAATTTCTCCAGCAAATACTTTTTTGACTTCTTCACGTTTGTCTGCTTGCAATCGAACGATACGTCCCAAACGCTCTTTCTCACCAGTTGTGGAGTTATATATGTATGTACCTGCTTCAATAGTACCTGAATACACACGGAAAAATGTCAATTGTCCGACAAAAGGATCGTTTTGGAGTTTAAAAGCAAGTGCAGCAAATGGCTCACTGTCTGACGCACTGCGGTAAATAGTATCTCCGGTGACAGGATCAATGCCATGCACCGGTGGAATGTCTAGAGGAGAGGGTAGGTAGTCTACAACAGCATCAAGTATGAGCTGTACGCCTTTGTTTTTAAGAGCTGAACCAACCATAACAGGAATCAGTGAAATTTTAAGCGTCGCCGCTCGAAGTGTTTTTTTTAACATTTCGTATGTCGGCTCTTTGCCTTCGAGGAAAGTCTCCATGAGAGAATCGTCTTGCTCCACAATTTTTTCCACAAGTTCTGCACGATATTTGGTCGCTTCTTCGAGGTACTCTGCAGGAATTTCTTCTTCGCGGATAACCATTCCCATGTTGCCTTCAAAATAATAAGCTTTCATTTTCATGAGGTCAATAACTCCAACAAAATTTTCTTCTGCACCCATTGGGATTTGAATTCTCACTGCGTTTTTATTTAGCCGATCTAGAATTGAAGCATATGATCGCTCAAAAGAAGCCCCTGTTCGGTCGAGCTTGTTGATAAAACAGATTCTGGGAACGTTGCCGTCGTCGGCATATCGCCAGTTTGTCTCTGACTGCGGTTCAACACCTGCAACACCGTCGAACACCACGACAGCACCGTCTAGTACTCGGAGAGAACGCTTTACTTCTGCCGTAAAATCAATGTGTCCTGGAGTATCAATTATATTGAAACGATACAAATTTGCCGGATCTGCCTTACCGTCAGCTTTTTTTGGTAAATATGTTGGATTCCAAAAACAAGTAATGGCAGCAGCTGTAATAGTGATACCGCGTTCTCGCTCCTGCTCCATCCAGTCAGTGACCGTCTCACCTTCGTGCACTTCGCCTATTTTGTGTGTCATTCCTGTATAGAAAAGAACACGCTCGGAAGTGGTCGTTTTTCCTGCGTCGATGTGAGCGATAATACCGAAGTTTCGTACTCGTTCAAGTGGATAGTCTCTGTTCATATAAAATAAAAAAACCGTCAGGTAATAATGGTGAAACTATATAGTATTGAGGAAAAAATTGCAAAGCTAAGTTCAGAAATGAATTCTTGCCCTCCACACTCACAACAGTTTAAACTTTAATGGTTTTCATCCTTTGCCAAAGTAAAAGTTTTTGGATGAGCCCCCACCAGAATCTTACCCGAATTAAAAACAAAATTCTTATCTTTGAGATATATACAACTTTTTTCTACTTCTTTTAAAGTTGAATAATCTACATTTTTGATTTGTAAATCATATGCTAAATAAATATTTTTACTATCAGCAAAGTAACATTTATTAAACATATGAAATGTTCTAGCGTCAGCATTTGCTAGGATTTTTCCTTTGTAAAATACATTTTTATCATTTTTAGCGTAGTTAAAATAAACTAACACATTTTCATCATTCACATGACCATTCATGACGGTGAATGCACCATCATTATCTGCAATTTTTTGAGCATCCTTACCATTTACTAAAATCGAATTCAAATGATCACTAAAACTAACTCCCATCACTGTATCAATAGGAAAAATGGTATTTGTATAATATATACCATTTTTATCTTCCATATAATTAAATTCTAAAACTTGAAAAGTGACAGCATCAACATTCTCAACAATTTTACCAACTAAATACACATGGTTTTTATCTTTAGCATAATAAGGATCTTTTTCAAAAATCTGAAAACTATTTTTATCTGCTTCTATTAATTTTTTAGTACTATACCTAGCACAATGACCAGTTTCAAGCCATTCTATAGCGACACATTTATCTAAGACATACACCAAATTACCCTCCACAAAATAAAAACCTCTGCCTAAATTTTTTGTTGGCGTATCATTATATGTATTTAATGTGTACAGTACTGCTAGTACACCTAAAAATACTACAAAGACTATGCCGAATAATTTCAAAATTCCATAAGTTCTTTTTAGAGGTTTCTCTGGCTGACTGTTAATTTGACTATTCATAAGATTATTATTTTGCTTGGGTTAAGGATTTGTGAGGATTCTTATTAGAACTCAAGAAAGTTTTCATAATTTGGATCAAGTCTCGCAGACAAGCTCTGAGGATTTTTTATGAATTTCAAGGCGCGAGTGAGTACCGTGACCAAAGTGTACTAATAGTACTCTGCGGGAACGGGCGGAACGAGCAACGCAGAAAATCGGAAAAATTCCCTGGAGGAGGAATTTCTGCCATGTACTATATTATTATTTTGCGCAGGTTAAGTATTTGTGAGGATTTTTGTTCGAGTTCTAAGGGCGAAGTTTCTTTCTTGACCAATGTGTAGAGTTACTACTCCGCGGGAAAGAAAGAAACGAGTACCGAAGAAATCGGACAAAAAGACCACAAAGACTACCAGGCGAAGTGAGCAAAAGCCTTGTTAGCCTCTGCCATCTTGTGAGTATTTTCCCTCTTCTTTACTGCGTCACCTTCGTTTTTAAACGCAAGCATAATTTCATCAGAAAGTCGTGTGTGCATTGGCTTGCCTTTTTTAGCTCGAGCGGACTCAATAATCCACTTCATAGAAAGATACGCTCGACGTTCTGGACGGACTTCGCGGGGAATCTGGTAGTTGGCACCTCCCACTCTTCTTGAACGAACCTCGGTCAATGGACCGGTGTTTTTAAGAGCTGTATCAAAAATTTCCATTACGTCTTCAACTTTCGCCTTGGTTTTAATGTCTTCAAACGCATCGTAGACTATTTTACGAGCGGTCGCTTTCTGTCCACGCTCCATAATGTAGTTGATAAATTTACCCACTTTTGGTGAGCCATAGACATGGTCTGCTTTTGCAATATTTCGATTTGTGACTTTTCTTCGCATTGTAATTTTACGTTAGATTTTTGAAAGCTTTATTTTTTGCCGGCTTTTGGACGCTTTACTCCGTATCGGGACCTTCCTTTTGCCCGCTTGTCTACCCCAGTTGCATCGAGAATACCGCGGACTATAGTGTAGCGCACACCGATATCTTTTACTTTTCCACCACGGAGCAATACTACTGAGTGCTCTTGAAGTGCGTGCCCCATACCAGGGATGTAAGCCGTCACTTCCATACCGTTGGTCAAGCGAACGCGAGCAATTTTACGAATAGCAGAGTTTGGCTTGCGGGGAGTTTTAGTAGTGACTTTAGTACACACACCTCGTTTGAAAGGAGATGGGTAAAAGACTGGATGATTTTCCAAGTTATTAAACCCACGCGTCAAAGCAACGGCCTTTGGTTTAACCTTGGTTTTTGTACGCTTGTGTCGAACTAATTGGTTAATCGTGGACATTGAATAGTACTCTAATATAGATGGCTATAAAATGCAAATTTTTATACGAAAATCGGGATCAACCTGTACTAGATTGACCCCGGGGATGGCGAACCGATTTTAAAAAAGAGCTTTTTTTGGCGCGGGTACTGCTTTTTTGCAATACCCGCTGGAACGAAAGACGAAAGACGGAATGAATAACTCTGACACATATAGGATATCACACCTACGTTAACTTTGTCAAATAATTTTTTAAAATTTCCAAAAAGTACTATTCTAAGCAGAAAATCCTGTTATGAGGGCGAACTCCTTGGACACCACTGGCAATAGGTACTGCCAGAGGAAAAAGATGAAGAAAATAAGAACAAATGTGCCATATTTTTCAAAAAAATGACGAACACCGAGCATGCTGTTTGGGAGAATGGAAAAAAGTATTTTTGATCCGTCGAGAGGTGGAATGGGGATGAGATTAAAAGTAGCCAAAACAAGATTGATGGTAACAATGATGGCAATAATACTCGCAAAAGCTGAGGAAAAAAGTCCTGCCGGTAGGCCAAAGCGAATGAGTAAACCAAAAACAAGAGCGATAGCAATATTAGAAATAGGTCCAGCGAAAGCAACCATCGCTTCACCCCATCGTTGGTTTCGAAGATTATATGGATTATATGGTACTGGCTTAGCCCAGCCAATAATAAAGCCCCCAAAGAAATATGAAATAACAGGTAATACAAAAGAACCGAACCATTCGAGGTGTTTGAGTGGGTTGAGAGTCAGGCGACCTTGGTGATAAGCCGTATTATCTCCCAAAAGGTAAGCCACATAACCATGAGAAACCTCATGGACAACGACGGAAAAAATAAGTATTAAAATTGAAAAAATAAAATCCGTGCTCATGTGGTGTACATATAAAGTATATCAAAATGCATGGTATGGCATACTGATAGTATACTGCGTTATGCTCTATTTATATAGTATTTAATACTATTATTTGCATTTTGTACTACATATGTTACCATGTTTTCCACTATGGCTAAAGCATGTCCAATCAATAATAAAAGTTCACAGGTCGGTGGTGGGTACAGTAACCGCACTCGCGCCACTCAGTTCAACCCCACAGGCAATGTCCGCAAATATGCCAATTTACAAAAAAAACGAATCTATATTCCTGAACTAAAAAAATCCATGACATTACTCCTTTCAACCAAAGGAATTAAAACTATTCAGAAAAACGGTGCGTTTAGTACTCTTAAAAAAGCTGGTCTTATCTAAAAAAGGCACGAGTCAACGGTAGAAAGGTGTGAAGAATTTAGTAGAATAACAGGTATTTCATTGCACACACCCCACTGCAACTTCTTGTATTTTTTTGTTTTCAAGGGTAAATATTTTACCATCAGAATGAAAAATAATCCGACCCATTGCACACGTATCGAGTGCGGGGATTTTAAATTTTGCCAATGTATCTAGAGTTTCTTTGTGAGGATGTTTATACGTATTACTAACACCCGAAGACATAACTACATACTGTGGATCAATTGCCCGAACGTACGTTTCGGTAGTAGAAGTACGCGAGCCATGATGTCCTGCCTTGAGTATCGTAGATTTGAGAGAAGACGGTGTCGTACTGCCAACAAGCGTCGTAAGATATTCTTCAATACGTGCAGTCGAATCACCTTGTAAAGCGACTGATGTGTCCCCGTATACAAGTCTCATGACAATCGAGCCATCGTTTGAAGATAACCCCAACACATTTCTGTCGGGAAAAAGAATTTGAAGATATGCACCTCCACCGAGATCAAAAACCTGGCCTCGCCGTGCGACTATTTTGGGAATTTTTTTATCAGCAATCTTTTTTTCTAACACTCCGTACATTTCTGTCGACGAATGAGTCCCCGACTCAAGCATCATATCTACTCTGTATTCGTCAAGCAGTGGTATAAAACCTTCGTAATGATCGCGATCAGGGTTTGTGACTACGATCATGTCAATGTGCCTGTCGTACCATGGTATGACATGAGTAATTTCTGACATAAGTGCTTTATCTGGTCCGCCGTCTATCAAAACTTGCGTCCCTGTAGGAGATTCAATAAAAAGTGCGTCACCCTGTCCAATGTTGAGAACAGCAAAAGTGAGTATTCCGTGCCTATCTTCGCGAACAAGTGCGTACCAAACACTCCCAGCCACAACAAGAAGGAGGCAGAAAATGTACAAACGTGCATATGTGCGGAAGTGAGTGATAAAAGTGGTCATTGTGATATAATTATATCAGCAAATGAAGGATCTCCTTGAAATCAGACTTTATGAGGGTCCGGAAGAAAGTGTAATGAAAGTATATTACAAAAAAAGTAAAATTATTTATATAACTAGAAAAACATGAAAATATTTGAAGAAAAGAAATTTGATATTGGTGAGTTGAAAGGTATGTCTGCTAAAAGTATCGAGGAACACCTCAAGTTGTACGCGGGCTATGTGAAAAATACAAATCTTATCCACGCGACACTTGTTGAAATGATGGTTGATGTAGAAAAAAATACCTATATCTTCTCAGAAGTTAATCGCCGTTTTGGTTTTGAGTATAATGGCATACGAAACCATGAAGTCTATTTTGATTCACTATCAGGTGGAACGTCAGCATTGATGGACGGAAGTGAATTAAAAAAGCAAATCGAAAATGACTTCGAGTCATTTGATATATGGCTCACTCAATTCAAAATAATTGCCATGACTCGCGGAGTTGGCTGGGCGATGCTGTACTACGATCGAAAAGAAAAAAGACTTTTTAATGTATGGGTAGACGAACAACATCTCGGTCAGCTCCAAGATTGTGCACTTATTCTCGGTCTCGATATGTGGGAACATTCATTTGTCTTTGATTATCAGCCAAGTGGCAAGAAACAGTACATCGAAGATTTCTTCACCAATCTGAATTGGTCACACGTTGAAAAAAACTTTGAACAAATAAATAAATAAATTTATTTGTATTTTATATTTTTAATAACCACTCGATACATCTTTCATCGAGTGGTTATTTTTGACCACATATAATCCAAAAAAAATAAAAATATATATAAGTGTCAAAATCCAAAAAGAAAATGCAGGCAATATGAAGACACCGAAAGGTAGTGCGGCTCCGATATGAACAACTTTGAGTTGATACCATAAAAAAATATATGCAAAAAGTGCAGGAATAAAAGAAAGATAAAATGAAAATATTCCAACAAAACCAGTTATAAAACCGAGGAGCATGGTCAGAGGTATAGTGCCGAGAATTAAAATATTAACCGGTAAAGAAACGAGAGAAACAATACCTGTGTTGTAAATAAGAAATGGAAGAACAACTACTTGTGTAGCAATTGTGCTTGAAATAATTTCTCGTAATCCATACTTTTTTGTGACTCGTATAAAATACGGGGCAAGAATAGGTGAAACAAAAATCAGTCCTACGGTTGCAAGAATTGAAAGTTGAAATGACGGATCAAAAATCAACAGAAGTGGATTAAACAGCAACATGACAACTACTGCAAAACCAAGTGCACGATCTGCATGAAACTGACGATTATTATTTTTTGCAAAAAGTGCAACGAGAACCATAATTGCTGCCCGCAAAGCCGAAGCACCACCACCAGACAAAACCGTAAAAAGAAAAATACTGACAGCTCCAATAACAAATGTGACCATGCTTGGCAAGAAAGCAAATGAAAAAGAAAGAATAGCGATAATACTTTCTGCGACAATTGCGATGTTGTAACCAGAAAGAACTACCACGTGTGAGACTCCTGCCCGAGAAAATTCAGAAAGTAATTCTTTGCCTAGAGCTTGTTTTGTACCAATAAGAAGACCCGCCATAAGACTTGATTCCGGTTCAGGGATCACTCGATTGAGTGCACGAGTAAATACATTTTTAATTGAAAATAAAAAATTCTTGAGAAAATTACCATGACCGGAAGAAATATAGATAACATGAGGAAAAGTTCCAACGTACCAGATATCACGAGCTCGAAGATAGTGAACGTAGTCAAAGATACGACCACCAGAATAAACATTTTTTGGTACCGACAATATTGTTGAAACTGAAACCAAATCGCCGTAGTGAAACTCTGGATAGAGTGGAACAGAAACTAAAATTTTCTCCTCCACTGGAATAGTGGAGCTTGCGATAGTAATATTTCGTAAACTCACAATCAATTGAGTGTTGTGTTCACGTGTGTCAGGCTCTTCAACGATAACTCCCTGGGCACGAATGTGTGTACCAACAAACGTATCGAGGTGAGAGTGTGTATATAGATTTGAAACATATATTCGACCCATTCCAAAAAGCATACCTACCAATACAAGAGAAATAACAATCGAAAAATACCGACGAGGATTTTCAACAATGCGAGAATAAATGTAAAAAATCAAAGAAAGAAAAGCGACTGCAAATGTGAGGCCGTATGTTATAAAAAAAAGAGAACCGAGTGCGACGCCGAACGTGAAACCAAAAAAGAGAGAAAGAATCATTAAAATTGTTTTTATTTCTCCAAAAACTCTTTTATTATTTCCTCCTCATCGTATTGTGAAACAGACTTTTTAAATTTTGTTTGGGTCACACCGTGCACACGTGTTTTACATTCTTCCCACGTTTTGTGTGTCTGAATAACTCCATCCACAAGACTAACATACGAATATGCTTTGTTTTTTGTTCTTTTTTTTATTTCTGTTTCATTTTGAGAACTGGAATTTTTACCGAGAGTATCTGAAAACGCGTCAGAAATAGTGAGTGGAACACCGTACCGGATTCTTGAACCGTTATAGAGAACGATTGATTTTGAATCTGCATAAGAAGTCGCTATACTGTCACACCGTTCGTTAGCGGGAATACCGCTGTGACCTTTTAATAATTTCCATGCAATGTTTCGATGTGTACATGCTTCAATAAGTCGTTCCCACAAATCTCGATTGATGACATCTTTTTTTTGAGAAGTCTTCCAGTCGTTTGCCACCCAACCTTTAACCCAACGAGTAATGCCCGAAAGTACGTAAGCTGAATCTGTGTAGACAGTAATGTGTTGATTTCTATCGGCAATTTCAAGTGCTTCGATGGATGCATTTAATTCCATTCTGTTATTGGTGGTGTGTCCTTCACTGCCACCCATTTCAGTAACCAAGTCGTCGGTTGCAACGATCGATCCCCATCCGCCTGGACCCGGATTTCCCCGCGCTGCACCGTCTGTAAAAATAGTTATCATAAATATAGTATAACAAAAAAACTTACAAATTTAACCGAGGTTGCACATAAAATCGTTTAAATTTGTAAGTTTTTAAAAAATGTCAACAATTCTCAATCTTAATTCCGGAAAATTCCTAAACATTGATTTCTCGATTGTTGCCACAAGACTAATTCTACTATCAATATTTACCGGCACAGAAAATTTTTCTGGACTGGAGAAAAATGCCATAGCAGTAACATCCTTGCCTTTTGAATTTTTAAATTTAATTTCGAGATGATTTTTCTCTTTACCAAAAAGTTTAATGGAAGCAACAATAATATTTTCAAATAAAAAGAGAGGCTTCGGATTTTCGCATCCAAAAGGCGCAAACTTTTCTACATGTGTATATGTTTGCCAATTTACGTCATCGAGGGAAAGTTTTTTATCAACCACGGTCTCAGAAATTTTATGCGAACCATTGTTTAATTCCGACACCATTTCTGCATAAGCAATATTTAATCTTTCTTCTAGTGTATGAATATGTTCTTGACTCACAGAAAAACCACCCGCGCCCTTGTGTCCACCATATTCAATAAAAACATCTTTAACTCGTTCCATGAGTGCAACAACATTGGTGTCACCTCCCGCACGGCACGATCCTTTTATAACTAATTCACTTTTCTCGTCACTCTCTTTTTCTCCCTCTCTTCCCCACAAAAAAACAGGTCGATTGTGTTCATCAGAAAAACTATTTGCAACAAGACCAAGAAGTGATGGTTTCCAATATGGATTGCCGATGACAAGCACTTCTCGCATTATACCTGTTATATGTTCCCCCCCATTTTCTCGCGCTTGAATTTTCTTTTTAATCTCTTTGACCATGCCAGCGACAACCCCTTTACGTTCGTCATTTTTAGCATGTAAATGTAAAGCGAGCATCTCGGCTTCTACTTCATCTGTTGTCGACAACAGTTTAAATGCATCAAGTGGAATTCCCATGCGAGAAGCTGCGTTAATTCGTGGAGTGATCATAAAAGCAATGTCATCCTCCGTTGCATTTTGCTGTTGTATTTTTAAAAGTGAAAAAAGTTTCATAAGTCCCACTCGAGGTGACTTGTGCAACACCGTCATTCCGTAGTATGCAAAAACTCGATTTTCGCCCACAAGTGGCACCATGTCAGAAAGTGTCGCGAGTCCAACCATATCGAGCATCCATTTTTCTTGACCGTGCGCAACAGTAAATCTTCCAGTGGCAGCACCCTTACTCAACAATGCCTGAACAACTTTAAATATCACTCCGGAGCCACAAAGCATTTTTTCTGGATATTCATCGCCTTTTAGTTTTGGGTTTATAATCGCAAAGGCTTTCGGCAGAAGAGCTCCTGGAATATGGTGGTCTGTGATAATCACATCAATTCCACATTCTAGTGCGTGACTAACTTCTTCGACATCAGTGATACCACAATCAATAGTAATGAGTAGTGTTGCACCCTGACTGCACAAATCCGTAATAGCATTTTTATTTAATCCAAAACCTTCTTCATTCCGAAGTGGAATATAGTTTACAAAATTTTCATAACTAATTTTTTTGAAACAATCATGGAGTACTACTGCACCAGGAATTCCGTCCGCATCGTAATCACTATAAATGGCAATTTTTTCATTTTTCTCCATGGCAAGAAAAATCCGATCTACGACTTTTTCCATATTTTTCAATAAAAATGGATCGTGAGTATGGAGATCATAGTCTGGATTGAGAAACCTCTGTGCATCAGTCTCTTCAATAATGTTTCTACCATATAAAAGATCACGAACAAACGGATGAAAAGCCTTCAAATTCTGTGAGATACTTTCCGGAATTTGTTCCCGGGCAACGTATTTTTTCATCTGGACAGTGTACCACAGGTAAATATGTAAATTATACTGTGTAAGCGTACTGATGTTATACTAACTCTATGGATGACTGTATTTTTTGCAAAATAATTCTTGGCGAAATCCCTTCTTACAAAGTCTACGAGGACAACGATTTTTTGGCTTTTCTCGATATCAATCCCCAATCCCCTGGACATACTCAAGTCATACCAAAACAGCACTACCGTTGGGTCTGGAATGTTCCGAATGCAGGTAAATATTTTGAAGTTGTCAAAAAAATCGCTCTGGCTCAAGGTAAAGCTTTCGACACTGATTGGATTCTCTCAAAAATCGTCGGTGACGAAGTGGAACATGCTCACATATGGGTGTTTCCGAATTCAAACGTCTTAGGAGATAAAATGGATTTTGCTAAAAACGCCGAAAAAATGAAGCGAAATTTGTAAGCTATTTTCCAAGAGCCTCAATCCCCACTAGAGTCTCATCCACCAAAAAGTCAAGCATTGCTCCTCCACCCGTCGAGACGAATGTAAATTTATGGGCAATATCAAGTTTTTCGATTACTGCGAGGGTGTCTCCTCCTCCAACAATAGTCGTGGCCCTAGACTCTGACACCATCTCCGCCAATTGTTCAGTTTTATCATAAAATCCTATTTCATAATCACCCAAGGGACCATTCCAAACGATTGTTCGTGCACCAGAGACGTATTCTTTTAAATTAGTGATTGTTTTCGGACCTACATCTACTATACATTCTTCTTTTTCCACCTCCTCTATTTTTTTAAACGACACATTTCCATCTGACTTTGTAACAATTACATCGACAGGTAATAGTAATTTCTGATGATCCCTTTCATTCTCAAGAATTTTTTTTATTCCAAACTCACCCTTTGATACAAGCGATGTCCCAATCTCAAAACCTTCTTCCTTAAAAAAATTATTTGCCAATGCACCACCAACAAAAACATGATCCGCCCGTTCTAAGTATTTTTGTATAATCGGTAATTTAGTCTCAAACTTTGCTCCCCCAAGAATAAAAAGAAATGGTCGCTCTGGATAAAAAGCTTTAGAAAGATTTTCAACTTCATCACGTAAAAGTAATCCACCGTAATGTGGAAGGAGTGTCGGCACCCCAATGATCGAAGCGTGCGGTCTATGTGAAACAGCAAATGCATCATTGACATAAATATCCCCCATCTGCGCTAGTTTTTTTGCAAATTCAGGATCATTTTTCTTTTCACCCTCATTTATTCTGACATTTTCAAACAAGAGTACTCCACCGTCTTTTAATTCAAGTAATTTCCCCACAGCTTCTGGAGTAAAATATGTTGAACAAAATTCTACGGGAACATAGCCGTTCAAATAATGCCAGATTGGTAAGAGACTCGCATTGCCCCCGTTTTTATCTTCCAAGTGAGCAATAATGATCGTCTTTGCTTTTTTTTCTCGTAAAAAATCAATCGTCCGAAGACTTCGCTCCATACGAAATGAATCAGTTACCTTTCCGTCCTCAATCGGAACATTTAAATCTAGCCGGAGGAACACTCGCACACCCTCCAGCTCAACCGCATCATCTATATAGTGAATCATAGTGGTATTGTATCAAACTATTAAAATTAGTATAATACTTACATGACCTCAGAAAACTACTTGGACAACATGACTCCACACATACATTCTAAGGTAGAAGGACAGATGACTTGGGCTGAATTAAAAAGAAAACAACTTACTGCCGAAGTCAAATATGGAATTGCGATGGCCGAACTCGGAAAACTTATCGTATCTGTAGCTAGGCGCGATTAAGTGGGATATGAAGATATTAAAATCACTATAAAAAAAAGAGACGAAGCTGAAAAAAATCTCGCGGAACTTAAATTAGAAAAAAATCGTCTGGAAAATCTCACAAATCTTCAAACAGCAGAAGAGCTAGAGACACAAACCAAGCAAAAAGCAGCCTGACTACTTTTCTATACAATCTTCAGTATCTATCTCTCGAACAATAAGAGAAAAATCTTTTGGTACGAGACTGGCTCGTCCGACAAGAAGACCACCGACGTTTCCCTCATACACTATTTCTCTTGCATTTGTACTATCAACGGATCCCCCATACAAAATCCGAACAGAATCCCCCAAGGGACCGTACATTTCGCGTAACACTTTTTTTATATAAATTGAAATCTCATGAACATCTCGCGAATTCATGGCGACTTTTGCTCCGATGGCCCAGATTGGTTCATAGGCAATGACCACGTGGTCGAGTAATTTTTTATTAACCTCATATAAAGCAGCCACTATTTGACTCCGTAAAATGTGAAGATATATACCCTCCGTATCACGCACTGACTCACCGACGCAAACAATAGCAGTCATACCCTCACCAACAACTGATCTCACTTTTTTATTAATAATCTCGTTTGTCTCTCCTTTTGCTCGACGCTCCGAGTGTCCAAGAATAACGTGACTGACTCCAAATTGTGGAAGGCTGCAGTAACTCACTTCACCAGTATATGCACCCATTGATTCATAAAAAGCATCTTGGGCTCCAAGAAAAAACGATGTTGTTTTCATACCCCCAACAGATCCGAGATACACAAAGGGTGGGCAGATTACGACTTGAGTCTTTCTCACTGTTTTTATCCCCGTTTTTGTCATATTTTTCATTGTCTTTTTGATTTCCAAAGCAATTTTTTTTGCCTCAGACAGAGATGACGGATTCATTTTCCAATTTCCAACAATCAGTTTTTTAATTTTTTTTATTTGAATCATTAGAATATTGTATCATAGCAATATTTCAAAGACGAAATGCCTCCTACTGTACCTCCTGCCATGAGACAGTCTGATACTGATTGGAAGTCAAGGGAAAATTTGGTGGCGGACCGTACAGTAGATTTGCATCATAGCTCGCCGGCTGATGAACATAACCACTACTTCCGTAGTAAAAATATCCCTGACCGTTTGAAGCAAACATTCCATACGTAATGAGTGAATTTCTAAAATCCCACGGGGAACATCCTGAATAATAATATCTTATGGTCTGACCATTCTGGGCTACTATTGCTCCGTCTATAGTAAGATTGTCGGCACTCGCCATTCCAACAAAAAAGTTACCTTGAGCAATAAGACCAATGGAATCCGTTCCATCAAAATTAGTATAGGCCAAATTATTGTTAACAGTAATGTTTTTATATGTAGCGGGGTTAGTTGGAAAAGCTCCAGCCGCAATAGTGAGACGTGAGTGGTTTATTTGTCCTTCCACCCAGATATGATCTTCAAAAAACATAAGGCCATTTGCAGGAAAAATAAAATTACCCAAGAGAGTTGTTGCGCCGTTTGTCGTCCCGACACTCCATGTACCCCACCCACTCTGCTTATCGGTGTTACTACAGCCTTTGGGAGTTGGTAAAAGCGAATTCACTTTATATAGATCAAAGGTGTTGTTTGTCTTGAGCACCACTTTATACCCATTACCTCCCGATGAGGATCGATAAAACCCTGCAGACTGGGCCTGAGATTTAATAGATGAAAGATCAGCGGTGATACCTGTAAAATCTACCGCTGGCACAGGAAACTGCCTTCCACTTTGAAAAACATCTGGCCTATTGGGTACAACTCCCGGTGGAGTCGGGTCTGCAGGAGAAACACTTGTGTAAACACCAAAATGATTACTGCTGTCATTAAAAGTAGCCGTTGCACTTGTCACAATATTGTGAGCAATGGGTTGCGGCGAGCCAGACCAGAAGCCTACCCCTACATTAGAATGAATCGGTCCAAAAACCTCATCACCCGAACCATAGTAAACGATGCTGTTCGTCACAAAAGCATATTTAGCAATAGATGGAATACCGAGTTGCACTTTAATTTTACGAACAACCGTGGAATCAACAACCACTCGCCCATCGGATTCCACTGTTACAAGTGTTGACCCCACTAAAGGTGGAGTAATTGTCAGAGTAAACGAACCTATAACGACACCGTCTTTATCATAAAAAATGTGGACATATGGACCGGTAGAAGTAGCAACGCCGTCCTGGTAATCGGTAGGAGCGTGAGCCAAGTGCCAACGGTAGTAGTCAGTGCCTGCCTCAGCAATTTGCAAAGCTTGTTCGCGATATATTGCTATTCGAGACGCTTTGATATTAACACCCGCCCAACTAATAAGCGCTCCAATAATAAGTACCGCGATGGAACCAAAAACAATTGCTTGTATGAGAATGCTGCCAGAACAAGGAGAAATTCTTTTCATTGTATATTACAAATTATCTTTCAAATTTCGCAGTGTAACTTGGGATGTCGCTGTAATGGGCGCTGGAGAGTGCGCCGGATCATTATCAATCATAACAGTAATTTTGATAAGACGTATAGACGGAATATCAATAGGAAAAGAAAGAGGTGATGATGTTCCCGAGTAACTTGCGGGAAAATATTGAAAAAGAGGAACTGTTGAAGAAGCTAGGACAGAATTTATAAGTGTAGTTATTTTTTCATTAGCAACAGTATATGTCAGTGGACTGCCTGTGGGAGCAGTGACTCCCTTTTGAATGGTCGTTCCAGAAAGAAAATACCGCACCTGATCCTGAAGTCCATCACTGTTTACGTCACTATAAAAAGTGACCCCCGTAGAGGAAGCTAGCGCAATCGAGTAGGACCCAACCGCAGACTGCGAAGCTTTTCGCAACTCAGCGACCATCACCTTGACGACATGTCGAGCATCAAGCTGAGCATTAAGACTCGATTGAATTGTATTATTTAAATAAAAAATATCTCTCTGAAAAGTAGTTGTGGTTACAACCATCAGACCTATAATACCTATACTCAAAAGCATTTCAATAAGAGTAAAACCATTTTTATCATGCATTGTATTCATAAGAGTATTTCAAATTTAATTTGATAAAAGTGTCACACTCTGGCTTTGCCAAGGATTAGTGACTGACACAGTCATATCTGCACTTGCATATCCAGTCTTTGAAAAATGTAAATTATATGTTCCCGATGATAATCCTGAAAAAGAAACCTGTCCTGGAGGAGTACATTGTGAAGTAAATGTAAAAGAGACATCAGAAATACGTGGGGTACTACTCGTAGCCACAGTATCGAGAAACATCTTATATCTCATGTACCGATCACCTATATGAGAAGAGTCGATGTTTTGATTTGCAACTGTGTAATAAGTTGAGACTGTGCCATCCGGTCCAGTAAAATTCCACGTTGCGCCATCGTTATTGGTAGCAATCTGTATCCGAACATTTGGTACACCCGCCCCCACTGGCTGGTCTACCGGCAACCACTGGATCTTTTGAAAATTACTCGCTCCGCCTGTGTCAAAAGAGGAAGAGGTAAGCACACCACTCGACACATAATCCCCAAACACTCTTTTTAAAGTCGCATCCCCATTTGGATTTTGAGTCTCAATGTTACCATCTGAAGAAAAATATTTTGTGAGATCTGTTGAACTTGCCTGCCCTCCCCCACCAGACCAATCGGTCTGAGCCAAAAAACCTTGCCCAGTGGTATTTGTAATCGAAGTCATACCCAACATAGAAAGTGTCACATCTACTCCAGAAACAGGTAGACCGCCTCCACCGTCTTTAACAGTAACTAAAAGTGTATCTGGATTTTTCGGAGCAACAATGAGTGCGAGAGTTTGAACACTATTAGGAATAAGACTGACCGGAGATAGAGGATTAATCCCAACAAGATCATACACAGGATCCGTATTAGTAAATGAATATGAATCCCATTCAAGTGAAGAGAGGGAAAGAAATGCTGCCCCGTTCGTTACTAAATTCTGATCGTATTTATACACCGCAGGGTTACTTCCGATAGTCTTACTGCCTATCAGATGAAAATTAACACCTGGAACGGCTCCGCACGTAATTGTTTCTGAATTAATAGCGAGAGAAGATACTTTATCAATACTGAAACTAACTTGAGTAACTTGCTGAAGAACAACCGTGGCGTGAGGATTTGAAGGGTTTTGATTACCAACAGTCGATGCGTATGTTTTATCTGTCGAATACCCCGCCTTAGTTACGGTAATCTCATACGCTACATTACCAGGAGGAGTATCCACAATCTGTAGCATACCTGCGGCATTAGTAACATCATCAACAACAATCGGTGGATTGACTTGATTATTTTGGACATGAACATTCGCATCCTGGATAGGATTACCATTTGCATCAAATACTTTTATAAACAAAGCACCGTTTGTAGAAGCCGTTTCAAGGTTTTTAGGAGAAACGCGAGTAGTAACCGCAATGGGCGTAAAATGTCTGCACCCAGCACAATCAATATCTATTTCAACCAGTTTATAGTCTGCTGGTGAAGTATCGTTTGGTGTTCCCCCAAGTGTTCCATCAAACGGATCATCAATATTTCGCACCGTGGTAGTTACTGTAAACTGGTTAGCATCCCTCACAAGACTCTGTACATGAAGTAGTACACCGGAAGGAATTCCTCCAACAATACCGACTTCGGAATACGGCATATTTCGAACAATCTCTAGCTCTTCATTGACGAGGTCGATTGCGTCTATTTTTGCTCTACTCGTAAATATTATTGAGAAAATAGAAGTGTAGGCATCATAGACTGCAACAGCAATCACTAAAAAAACTGCAACACCAATGAGAAGTTCGACGAGAGCAAACCCTTGATTATTTGCGTTGCTTTTTTTTTGCTTCAACATTTTAAATTTATTTTCTGCAAAAAAATTTAAAAAGTAGTCTATCTCAAAAAATAATATCCTTCTTGAGTTTCCTAAAATTTTCTAAATTTTATATTGAACTTGCCAAAGAATATGTCGGCGACAACATCGAAATTGCAAAAAATCCTACTGCTGCACCTATAAAAATCATGAGGATGGGTTCAATAACAGAAGACATGTCTTTCGTTTGTTGGTCTACTTCGTCTTCGTAAAACTGTGCAACAGAGAGCAACATGTCGCCAATTTTGCCCGTCTCTTCACCCACCGAAACCATTTCCCCAACAAATAATGGGTATAGATTTTCATGTGACAGAAAAATAGTTGAAATTTGATCACCTTTTTGAATAGTCGTTTGGATTTCTTCAAGTACTTCTTTATAGTAAGAATTTTGAATAACCTCTTTTGTAACGCCAATTGCGACAACTATGTCAACCCCGGAAGATAAAAGTGATGAGAGTGTTCGGGCGGTCCGTGCCGCGTTAATTTGTTTAATAATTTCGCCGATTATTGGCGAATGTATAGAAATGGTGTCCACCACACGTTGACCTTTTTTGGTTCGAATCGCGACAACAACTGCAGCAACAAGCCCCATCATCCCAAAGACAACAAAAATAAAGTAATTTTTTAAAAAATTACTGACAGCAATAATAATCCTCGTTGAAAGAGGTAATTTAATTCCAAGACCTGTAAACGTCGCCGTAAGTGTTGGCACCATATATACCATCATGAGTACACCGATAACTATCATAAGAGAAAAAATAACGGCTGGGTACATAAGCGCTCCACGAATCTTTCTGGTCAACTGGTAAGATTTTTCCATTTGCATTGCTACATTTTTAAGCGACACAGAGAGATTACCTGATTCTTCTCCAGAATGGACCATGGAAACAAACAAATTTGAAAATACCGCCGGATATGCTTTCATAGCTTCAGAAAGTGTTACCCCTTTTGACAAAGATGTATTTAGATTTCCCAGTATCTTTTTTAATGTTCCGCTTGATTGTCGCTCCATAATTGAAAGTCCTCGAGTGATTGGTAATCCCGCGTCAATCATCGCGCCGAGGTTTCGAGCAAAAATAATTTTATCATGAGCCCCAACACCTCCCACAAAAGAAAAAATAGAAGAAAATGAAAATGAGCCAAGAGCCGTCTTTTTTACTTCTTCTGCAGAAATAATGGTTGTTCCATCTTTTTTGAGAACATGAAAAAGGGCAAATTTGTCAATCGCCTCCATCGTTCCTTCAACAGGCTTACCTTCGGAATCAATAACTTTGTAATGAAAAAGTGGCATAGATTTAAAATTCTATTCTGAAATAACACGCAAAACTTCCTCTACTGTAGTCAAACCTGTCACACATTGAAAAATTCCATCTTCGATCATTGTGAGCATTCCTTCACTTTCTGCCTGTTTTTGAATAATGTCAGCAGTTCCGTTCTTTAATATAATTTCCTTCACCGCATTAGATACTTTGAGCACCTCATGTATAGCAATACGACCTTTGTAACCTTCCTCATGGCTCACCCCGGCCTTGAGACGCCAGAAAGGAATTTTTTCCCATACATCCATTTTGCCCACAATTTTCTCTTCCTTTAAAGTTTCGAGTACTTTGTCCAAATTAACCGACTTAGCAAGTGTTGTAAGTTCAGGTTTTGTTAAAAAATATTTTTCTTTTTTGTCCACGGTTAGTTTTCGCACAAGACGCTGACCAATAATGACATTAACGGTCGACACAATAAGAAAAGGTTCCACCTTCATGTCTATGAGTCGTGGGACAGCACCCGCAGCAGAATTGGTGTGAAGTGTTGAAAGTACAACATGCCCAGTAAGAGAAGCATTAACCGCAAGAGAGGCGGTTTCATTGTCGCGAATTTCTCCAACCATAATAATGTCAGGGTCTTGACGAACGAGTGTACGCAGTCCAGCAGAAAAAGAAAAACCAATTTCGGGACGTACCTGTGTTTGGTTTATACGTTTCATTTGGTATTCGATAGGATCTTCAATTGTGGAAATATTTACATCAGGCGTGTTGAGTAGGTCGAGAATTGTGTATAAAGTCGTTGTTTTTCCCGATCCAGTCGGTCCCGTAGTCAAAATCATACCCGTTGTTGATTTCATTGCTTTGTGTACTTTATCTAGACCCTCACCATGAAAAGAGAGGCCCTCCAGAGTGAAACCCGAAGCATTTTCCCTCAGGAGACGCATAACCGTTTTCTCCCCATAGTATGTGGGTAATGTGGACACGCGAAAAGAAACTTTTTCTCCATTCATATCTATCTTAAAACGACCATCTTGAGGCAATCGTTTTTCATCTAGTTTAAGATTTGAAAGTACTTTAATGCGTGCAGTGATAGACGGCGCAACATTTTTCGGTAAAATCATAGCATCATGAAGAATGCCGTCGATTCTATATCTCACAAGCAACTCAGTCTCTTGAACTTCAATATGAATATCCGATGCATTCTGCAAAATAGCGTGCTTTAAAAGCGTATCGACTATACGCACTACCGGAACGTCATCGGCTAATTTCTTCAGATCTTCTTCTTTTACATTTTCATCTCCAGTATATTCAGGAAGATTCTTCAACGTAAAAGCATCTTTAGCAATCAAATCTCCAAATTCTGCCTTCAGGGAACGCTGATACTGTAAAATAGCCGACTTCATCGAGTCGTTGTCTGTCAATCTAGGCATAATTTTAAGACCCACTTTCTTTCTAATAAAATCAATGGCAGTCAAATCTTCTGTATCCAACATAGCTACTTCGAGAGACGTATCATTTTTCTTGAAAGCAATCACGTTATGATTGCGAGCAATAGGCTCAGGAATAAGAGAAAGTACTTCGAAATCTAATTTCTCACCCTTCAAATCTACAAAAGGAATACCCAGAATATATGCTTGCATCCGGCGCAAATCATCGTCAGTCAATTTACCCCGGCCGACCAAAACCTTACCAATACTTTCATTGGTCGTCTTTCCACTCTTTTCCGCAGCTATTACATCGGATTTCGAGACCAGCCCCGAGTCAATAATAAAATCTCGCAATTGTGTTTCTTCAATATGCATATAATAAGTGTGCTCTCTGAATTATGTCCAGTAATCCAGAAATATCTCTTACATTATAGCAAAGCATTTACTTTTTCGCACAAAAAATGTGTATAAGAAAATATAAATTATGATAATATGTATACATATGCTCGAACAATATTTACAAGACATCGGACTGACAGATAAAGAAGCTCATGTTTACTTAACCCTACTTCAAGTCGACGGTACCACAGCACTTGACCTGTCAAAAAAAACCAATATTAATCGCTCTACAGTCTATGTCACGATTGAATCACTTTCTAAAAAAGGCCTCGTGAGCGAAACCACTATCGGTAAAAAAACTCAGTTTCAAGCCGAGTCTCCAGAACGCCTTGAAACATATGTTATTCGTCGCCAAACAGAACTCAATGAACAAGCGAAAAGGCTTAAAGATGTTATTCCTGAAATAAAAAGCATCCAGCGTACACAAGGTGAACGTCCAGTAGTAAAATACTTTGAAGGTCATGCCGGTATTTTAAGTATGCTTGAGGAAGTATTTGGACCGGAAAAAATTAGCGACGATGAAGTAATACACCTAATTTATCCAAAAGATAAGGTGGCTGAAATATTTTCTCAAGCTGAAAAGCAAAAATACAAAAATATGCGTTTGAAGAGAAACATCAAATCAAAAGCAATTTATACTTCTTCAGAAAAAGTCCTACCCTCTGACACCATGGCTGACCGAATTCACATTGATGAGGAAAAATACCCTATCATGTGTGACATTACTATTTATAAAGACAGATTATCCATTAGTGTACTGGGCGATCATCTTTCGGGAATTTTTATTAAAAGCAAAGATCTCGCCGACACTTTTCGAAGTCTTTTTGCATTAGTATTTGATAATTATAAGGAAATTCAGAGTTAAACCATATAAGTAAAAACCCCGGCCACACATAAATGCATGCAACCGGGGCTTCGTCGTACGAGCCAGATAAGAAAGTCTCGTTCTGAAATGTCCTCAGTGGCCATAGCGAATCAAAAAAACAACTTTTTTGCTTTTACCTCTTCGAGAGAAGGCTAAGCTTCTTTGTCAATTTGTCAACCATATTGTACCTCACTTAAATTTCCCTTCAGGCAGGTGCGACAATTTGGTCACCTGACCATCTCCTAATTGCTATGTCGACAACTAGGAGATGGTAGGTTTCCGCCTTAGTCGAACATAGCCACCTCCTTGGGGATTTTGAACAACTCTTTAGATATTAGCAAATGAACGATATAGGCCAAAAATACTGTTACCCAACTCCATATGGATAGTCCATAAATAGGTTACCGTGTTTTCATGACAATGAAAACAAAACAAGAAGTAATGAGGGATGCCTTGGAAG
>JBBQLO010000012.1:0-21278 GCA_038327915.1 Parcubacteria group bacterium
GTAATAAAAATAATATTATTGTTCATGGTATAGAGTGTACAATAAATACAACAAAAGGCTAGCGTTTGCTAGCCTTTCTCAACCCCCATGGGTAATTACCGAAACATTCATACATGGTGAGTGAGAATGCAACTACACCCCATATCAATCCGAAGATAATGTAACCAAAACATGCAATGATTATGCCCATTATCAGCGCAAAAAACTTTTTTAAAAACATACTATCTTTCCTCTTTGGCTATCATGTCACATATCCAACAATGTGCAATACTCACCTTTTAATTAGTACACGACAATATTAGCATGATCAGATGCGTGGTTCTCATTGTGATATGCCCACAAACCTTCAATGTCAAAAGAGAATGTGTATGTTCCCCCCTTGCCAATTGTTTTTGATTCATTGAGTACTACAAATTTAGGATCATTAACTGTGTCAGTAAATACGCGAAGTCCTTTTGTAGACATGTTTATAAAACGAACGCTCTTTCCCTTTGTGATCTGAATTGTTTTTGGAACAAATCCTGTATCTGTGTATTGAATGACATATACTCCGTCTCGAGCAAGATACGCACTGCTTTGTTTTTTGAGTGCAGAAGTTACCACGACAGGAACCGGAGGGTTTGCATGTTGACTCACATCCTGAGAGACGTCATTGCGTGAAGACAATAAATCATCTGATGTGCCGTCGTTATGTGGTAAAAGTATGAGAGCCGATGTCCCCCCAATTATTATAAAAGCTACAGCTAAAATAAAAAACGTTTTTTCTTTGTGTATATTCATAGTAATAATATTATTACACATAAAAAGTAACGACAAAAGACTGACTGTATTATAAAGAGTGGATAACTTATAAGTACACAAACGAGATAACCTGCTCAAATTTACTAAAATTTTACAGTCAACGGACTGCCGAGTCCTGTTACGTAGTCATAGTTTTTACGAGCTGTACAAATGTACCCGCAGTTTCCATTGACGCCAGTTTTAATATCACGGAAAAAATCACCTGAATGAGACGAGGCTTTATCTGAATAGAATTTAGAATTATCAGCAGAAAGTCCAAGTGCCTTGATACCAGCCCACTGTGGTGCACCAGCAGAAGTCCCACCGAGTACAAACCAATTTTTAGCTCCACCGTGTGCTTTTGGTCCACCCTGAGTACTGCCGGAATAATACACCGACACGCCCGACTGTGGATCAGCATTGTAGGAAACATCAGGGATTGCTCGCATATCACCTGCCCGAGCAATTTTGTATTGTTTTTGATAGTTAGGTTGTTTCTCATATGCACTCACACCACCACCTGATCCGCTCCACGCAGTCTCAGCATCTAGTGAACCGTTAGAAGCAAATGAAAGATGTGTACCCCCTACCGCAACTACATACGGTGAAGCAGCGGGCCAACTCGCTCCAGTGCCTGTGTCCCCAGAAGACGCAAAAAAAGTAATACTGTTTTGTGCACGAGCAATAGGAGTTGTAAAATGAGTGTCAAGATCCGTCTCCCCAACAAACTCTGGTCCACCCCAACTCATAGAGACAGCGACTACGTCGGTTCGCTCGCGAGCGTAGTCCACTGCATCCAAAAGATTTTGACCAGACGGAGTGACGGCAGAAACCAAGAGAATTTTGGCATTAGGAGCAATGGCGTGCACCCACTCCACATCGAGAGAAGTTTCGAGTGCCCAACGGCTGTCTTTTGCAGTAGCACTTCCTGTTCCCTTTTTTCCAGACATGACATGTTTTTCCAAACAGCCATTTTTAATAGTACACTCGGGTAATCCAAACTGACGACTGAACACTGCCAAATCCTGTTCAATAAGTGGAGCAGTGTACGCTCCAATAATAGCGACAGTACCTTCTCCCCCACCCTGTGGCAGATGATATGCAGTTTTAAGTGCGGCAGGTGCGAGTCCTACTGGAGACACTTGAGGGGCACCAAAAACATGGATAGGTGGATAAGCTGTAAAATCTGAGAAACGGTATCCAGCATGTGCTACATGAGAAACATAGAGAAAAGAAAGGCAAGTAAAAAATAAGATAACGTATGTGAGAAAGCATCTCTTCATACAGAAAGTATATCACTCATATTTCTTTTTTCCATAGATTATTGCAATAACTCCAAGTGATACAAGAACGATCACAATGCCACTTACAACACTGACGAGACCAGAAATGTTTTGCCACTCGCTCCCTACGGTGAGCCCGATCAAAAGAAAAAGAGAAACATATACTGCATTGCCGATACCATCAAAGAAAATAAATTGGAGAAATGAAATTTTTAAATAACCCGAAAGGAAATTAACCGGTGGCCCAAGTATTCCAATAATTCTTGAAATAAACACGACCAGACCAACATGACGCACTAGATAGTTTTCCAAACGAAGAAAAAAAGAATATTTTTTTATGTATTCTTCGCGCAAAAACGTATGACCAAAACTCCGAATAAGGAAATAATCCAAAACATCTCCCAAAATATTGGCAATACTCCCAACGGCAAAAGAAGTGACAAAATCAAAATACCCCTGACTGCAAAACGCTCCAACAGCCATAAGAAGAGTGTTGACAGGTAAGGGCAAAATTACTCCTGCGGCAAATACAATAATGAACAATGCAACATATTTGTACAACAGGAGATATGAGAGAAAAATGCCAAGGGTAATCATGGTGACGATAGTGATGATAGAGGTGGCTACTGCGAGAGCTGTATAGAAGATCGAAGATATTCCTCAACGCGTGCTTTGACACTACGTTCAAAAATTACAGCGTTTATTTTTTTATTCCGAGCATACTTACCAATAGCTATGTTGGGATATTTCTTTTCTGAAATGGACAACGTCGTCCGCAAATAATCCTGAGGTAGATTAAAAAGGGTGTTGATGTATCGAAATGTCATCCACGGCTCTATAACACCCACCTCAAAGAGAGTGAGTGGGTGCGTACGACGAATAGTGTTAACTACTGTCCTGTACGAATTAATCTCTCGAACTTGCTGAGCGTGACGATATTCTCGGACAAAAAAAATACACAAGACAAAAAGTAATATAAGAAGAGTCGCACTGAGAATACTTATATACCATGGTATTCGACGTTCATTCATGTTCCAAGTATATCACTACTTTCCCGACTATCTTTCTCCTATTTGTTGTCTCCACATTGCGTAGTAGAGTCCTTTTGCACTCACCAACTCTTCATGGGTACCAGATTCAGACAAAAGACCTTTCTCTAGAACAAAAATGCGGTCTGCGTGCATAATGGTGGAAAGTCGATGGGCGACAAGAATAGTTAAATGTTTTTTCTCTGTATTTAATTTTTTTATCGTCTGAGTGATTTCTTCTTCCGTAAGAGAATCAAGTGAAGAGGTTGCTTCATCAAAAACAAGGATGGATGGTTTTCGTAAAAGTGCTCGAGCAATGGAGAGACGTTGTTTTTCACCTCCAGAAATTTTGACACCACCTTCTCCAATAACCGTCTCAATACCTTTATCGGCACGTGCAAGTAGGGTCTGAGCGGCACTTTGCAAAAGAACCTCGAGACACTCCGCATCTGTTGCTTGTGGATTTACAAAAAGTAAATTCTCTTTAATTGTCCCCGCAAAAAGCTGAGTGTCCTGAGTCACAAATCCAATTTGAGATCGTACGTCCTCAATATTTAGACTGTCCGAAGGAATGTTGTTGTACAAAACCCTACCTGAGCTTGCTCCGTAAAGACCGACTACGAGCTTGACTAAAGTTGTTTTACCAGAGCCAGATGGACCAACAAAAGCGAAAGTTTGACCTTTTTTCATATCAAATGAAATATCAGATAAAGCTTGAGATGTCGCACTGCCGTAGCCAAAAGAAACATGATCAAATGCCAGAGACTCTACCCTGCCAACAACCTGCGTATGCTCCGGAATTTTTTCTCCCGGAATATCTAAAATATTTTTGAAACGAAGAAGCGAGACTTCCGCTTCTCGATATGTCTGGATAACTGTGCCGAGTTCCTGAAGCGGACCAAATATGAAAAAAGAATAAATAAAAAGAGAATAAAATTGACCAAATGTAATTGTCTTTAAATAAATCAAGACGAGCATGAACAATAGTATAGATGTTCGAAGTAGATTAATGGCCGTCCCTTGAATAAAAGATATACTGCGAATATAGCGGAGCTTTTTTAATTCCAAAGCGAGGATTTTTTCTGTTGTAGTGTTAAGCCTGTTTTCTTCCTGCTTTGAAAGGCCGAGACTTTTGACGAGCTCGATGTTCCGGAGCGACTCAGTGGTCGAACCTGCAAGAGCCGAAGTTTCGACGACAATCTGTTGCTGAACATTTTTTATTTTACGACTCAGGACGTAACTCATAGTTCCAACAATAGGAATGGTCGCGGCAAAAGCCAGTGCAACTCCCCAGTAAATCGAGACTGCGTAGACAGTTACAAACACAAAACCAATAAGCGAACTGAAAAAAATATTGATAGACGCAGCGATCAATTTCTCTACATCCGTACGAGCTTTCTGCAAAACATTGAGTGTCTCACCGCTCCGTTGGTCTTCAAACACATGGTACGGCAAAGACAAAGAATGTGTCACACCGAGAGCATATATGGTGGCACTAATGCGCTGAGTGACAGTGTTGAGGTAGTAATCTTGAAAATTTTTAGCAACTCGCGAGATAAATGCCGCACCGACACCAAGAAGTAACATTCCACCAACACCAAAGAAAAATTGATTGAGTGTAAAATTGCCTAATTTTGTCACGTACCGATCAATTATATGACCAAAAATCCATGGATCAAGAAGTGAAAATACTTGATTGAGAGTAGCGAGCACGAGCACGGCAATGCATAGTTTCCAGTATTTTTTGAGATATGAGAAAAGTAATGGCATAGAATAAAAAATATCACACTTTTACCTTTCTGTCTTACTTTTTATCTTATAGATCTGTTTTATTTAATTTATAGAGAAGAGGAAGTAATATGCTTCGAGGCATAAAACGTGCAAAAAATGAACCAATTTTATTTTTTAGCCCCGGGATAACAATAGATTTATTTTTCATAAGACCAGCAAAACCGATGATCGCCACCTCCCTCGCGCTCATCATTCCAACTAATTTAATAATATTAGAATTTCCAAAGTGAGCCGCGTCTTGAAATGCTGTGGCAGTAGCTCCTGGACACAGGGTTGTCACACTGACTCCCGTATCTTTTGGTGAATGTCGCAATTCATATCGCAATGCCTCTCCAAAAGAAACAACATACGCTTTGGTTGCAAAATATACTGCCATGAGAGGGCCTGGCTGAAACGCAGCAGTAGAAGCAACATTAAGTATCTTTCCTTGAGACGCAATGAGTTGAGGAAGAAGTAGCCTGGTTAGAAGTGTCAGACATCCTACATTTAATGCAATTGATCCCATGACACGCGGAATATCATTTTCAGCAAATGGACCATATACTGCAAAGCCCACATTATTGACCAAAATATCAATGGGTAAATTTTCTACTTCTTTTACCAAAGCGTGCACGTTTTCTTCCATCTCAAGGTCATGTGCAAAAACTTTTACATCGACTGTATATTTTTTCCTAATCTCCCTCGCAACTTCTTCTAAACGAGACAGATCGCGAGCGACAATAATAAGGTTGTGCCTGTGTTCTGCACTTACTCGTGCAAGTTCAAGACCAATACCTTGTGAGGCGCCCGTAACAAGAACATATCCTAACGAAAGAGATTGGGTAGATTTCATTATATAATTATATACAAATTTTCTTAAAAACAAAACGTCTTCTAGATTACAATTATGCGAACAGCACTATTGAACCAATACAAAGTACCTTACAAACTTTTAAAATGGGTGATTACTGGGAGTTGAACCCAGACTAAAAGCTCCACAAGCTTTTGTGCTACCGCTACACCATAACCACCATATACTCCACATAAATGGAGACACATTCTTTATACCAGATAAACACTTTGAAATCCAGATGTGATACAGTATAATTTCTCCATGAACACTGCAAACTTTGATCCATACGAATTTTCCAAAAAAGAAATTGATGGTGTCCCCGTCTATTATAAACACCTGCCGTGGGCACCGTGTGTTCATATTCGTATTGTTTTTAATGTTGGAGGATTTAACGATCCGGTTGAAAAAGAAGGTTTGTCACATTTTCTTGAACACATGATTTTTGATGGCTCTCCTACTTTGCCGAATAAAAAAGCGATTCAAATGTGGAAAAAATTACATACTCTCAACACTTGGAACGCCTCTACACGCTTTAATACAACAACATACTGGCTCAAATGTATGCCAGAAAAATACACCGAGGCCCTCACGGGAATGAAAGACATGATTTTCAATTCGTACATCAGACCTGAAGACATAGAACACGAAAGAAAAGTTATTACCCAGGAAGCTTGGGGAAGATTCCAGAATGAAAAACTTCTTCAATATACAAAAGTATATCTCAAAAATATATACTCGGGCCACAACCATGAACGCTTTTATACCCCCCTGGGATGGCCATCCACTATTGCAGGAATAACCCATAAAGATGTAAAGATGTGGCATACAACTCACTATGGAAAAGGAAATTTCTTCATTTTGCTTGTGGGAGCGGTGGAGGAAAAACAACTTTCACATATTGAAGAATTTCTACGCGATATACCAAAAATAATCCCTTCTTTTAAATCCCCCGAGACATTTAACAAACCTCTAAACCCAAAATTTATAAAAACTGCAGATGAAATAGGTGAGGTTAAAGAACAGGTTGAAGTGAACATCACACGATTTGCAAAAACTATTCCTCATGAAAAAGAATCAACTTCATTGATTTTTAGGCAACTCATGTATGACACACTCAATGAAAAACTCCGAATTGAGCAAAGCCTTTGTTACAGTGTAGTTTTTTTCAGCCAGTCTAGTTATTCGTTTTTTGAAACAGGAATGAGCGTTAAAACTGAAGAAAAAAATGTTGAGACTGTAGAAAATGAATTCTGGAAAATAATAAAAAATATAGAAATGTGTGAATACAAAAAACGATTTGACGAAGTAAAAATTCTTACACTCCAGCAAATAGTTTCCCAGGAAAGATTGTCACAAGATATAGCTGACGATGTCGTGTCTGAAATAGTAACATTTGGAGGAAAAATAAAAACATTCGCGGAAAATGTTGAGGAAATAAAAAGGGTAACATACAACGACATCGCCTTATTTGCCAAAGAAACCTTTGATCCCGAGTACACCTTAACGGAGATTATTTTGCCTTCGAAAAAATAACAAAAAGCACAGTAAAGTGCTGTGCTTTTTGTATATTATTTTTCATTTTTTGCCATTCTCACATCATAACTTTCTCCTACCCTATCTTTTTACTATCCTGCTTAATCATCGAGATAGCTTCACTGACCGTGGTCATAAATTGTGCAGGAAAAATGATAGTAGAGTTTTTCTCTGTGGCGATTTCAGACATCGTCTGGAGTGTACGGAGTTGAAGTGCGACGGGGTGAGCCGAAATAATATCAGCAGCTTCTCCAAGCTTGACGGCTGCCTGAAATTCTCCTTCAGCTGCCACAATTTTTGCTCGCCTTTCGCGTTCTGCTTCTGCCTCTTTGGCCATGGCTCTCTGCATATTATCTGGTAGCGTAATGTCTTTAATTTCCACTGCTGTGACCTGAACTCCCCACGGCTCAGTGTGTCCGTCTATAACATCTTTTATTTGCAAGTTTATATCCACAGTTTGAGAAAGCAATTGGTCGAGTTGAAACTGTCCGACAACATTGCGTACTGTGGTCTGAGAAATTTGGTTGACTGCGTCATACACGTTTTCAATAGCAATTGTTGCTTTGATTGGATCAACAACATGATAGTAGGCGACCGCGGCTATGTCGATCGAAACATTGTCTTTGGTAATAATTTTCTGCGACGGGATGTTCATGGTGATCGTACGGAGTTTAACCCGAGTCATCTGCTCAAAAATAGGGATGAGAATAATGAGCCCCGGCCCGCGGATACCTTTGCATTTGCCAAGGAAAAAGATCACTCCCCTTTCATACTCTTTGACCACTCGAAGTGAAGAAAAAATTAGAAACAAAACAACAACAAGAATAATGTATGCCATGTGTGCGGGTTAATGATATGGAAGTAGTCTAGCATGTCAGGTACTATCCTAACAATTGTATTACTGGAAATCGACACATAAAATTGTGATTACGAGTCAATATTTTTTCATTTTCTCCTAAACTAATTTTGTCTTGGAATCAGAGATTTCTTCTTTCCGAAGACCTATTTTGAATAATTGTTCTATTTTTAAGATATTTTATACTTCGTCTGGAACAGTGCCAAGACAGCTTTAGACATTATTCCTTCTGAATCAGATCCCTTTTACCATCAAAATAACCTTCAATAACAGCAATAATTATTGGATGATCAAATTTATCCACTAAACCCGCTCGAACAGATTTTTCTATCATTTCACCAGAATAAAATGGAGGAACTTTTTCAGCACAAGAAAGTGTAATATGCGGGTGCACATTACTAGATTTAACATTTTTAACCAAAAGAGCATCTCCTTTTTCATCCGAAACTCTTCCAATAATTTCTAATGTCGTTTCACTCCCAACATCTATGCCGTCAAGTGAATCTGGCTTAAAAGCAATAGTCGAATGATGTCCAAAAACTTTTGGGTGTTTTGGTGTAAAAGTTTGAATTAATTGACGCACATCTTTAACAAAATAACCCGTATAAAGTATTTTTAGTTTTTCTTTTGACTCTATTGTATTTATTGGTGTTGGCAGGCCCTCCATGTATTTTATATTAATTTTTCGAAGCTCTTGTGAATTATATTATTTTCATACACCAATTCAGCATCAATAAGTTTCTGCTCTTCATTGAGGTTAACAAGTAGATCAAATCCATCTTCTATTTCTGGTGGAAATTTCTTTAACCCTGCATTCATTCTACCCAACACCGATTCGGGAACTTTTCTTTCTCTCAGACTATTCCTTTTTTTTGCTACTTCTAGATCCACATCAAGATATATTCCCTGGATCTTTTCTGATCCGCTTTGCCGTGCAAAACTTATAAAGTCTTTTCTCTGCTTTTGATTTGTAAATGTGGCATCAAAAACAACACTATCTCTTTCAGCTAAACTTTTTTTAACTTTCATGTATGCTTCTCCCCAGACATCTCTATTTTTTGACTGATCCTCAGTATTTCCAGTCAAATTATTGCGAATGTCATCAGGGCAAATATATACATACCCATTTTTACAAGCAAATTCTTTTAAAACCGTGGTCTTGCCGGACCCAGGAATTCCTATTCCCATAATTACTTTTTTCATATTTATTTGTTGTTTTGTTAAGATGTCCGAACAGATTTGTCATTCAATGGTAACATACAATTCACCTTTACTTAGAAGTAAAAGGGTTTGTTACCTTTAATTCTACCCCGTTTGGAAACATGACTAAATTTTAATTCAAATCACCTCGTTCTATACTTGCAAATATAAAAAAGATCGACGATTTGCTACGTCGAGCCTCTCAAAAAAAATTTACCTGAATCCAAGACACAAGTCGTAGCGGTGTACCATTCTCCAGTGGAGACTTTCTAAGATCATTCTCACAAACATGTGTCACTGAAATTTTTTCCCGTAACATTCTATGGCTGATAGAAAGCGCCATATGAAAAGAAACCCGAGTGGTATTTCGTCTCTGACTGGAATTAGCGCTAGGCACCATTTTCTTTCCTGTATTCCTCACGCAGAGTCTCCCAAACTCTGCTTCCTGGGCACGCAAAAACCGCTTTCGCGGTTTTCTGGTGCCCAGGAGAGGACTTGAACCTCCACGCCCGAAGGCACCAGCACCTCATGCTGGCGTGTATGCCAATTTCACCACCTGGGCTACACTTTATCAAAAACTTTTGTCTTCTGTATTTGAGGTACGCCGATTATACCTAAACTTTTGTTTATTTTCAACTTTCCTTTTAATTTTTATATTCTAATATCCCTGCATACCACGTTTAATCCAAGGAATATGGTGTGCCCAATTAATTCACGACAAAAAAACACCGTAAGGTGTTTTTTTGTCGTGAATTAAATTTCGGATGACTATGCAACTTCTTCTGTAATTTCACTTTCTGATGTATCTGCAACCTCAACGATCTCTCCCGCCTTAACTGTACGAACATTTCGCATTTGTCGGCGAATTTCTTTAGCCGCTTTGTCGCGAATATGGTAGAGCTTTGCCCTTCGTACTTTGGACCGTTTGATAGTTTCAACCGAATCGATCATGGGCGAGTACAAGGGAAATATTTTTTCCACACCGACTCCAGAGGCGATGCGACGAACAGTAAATGTAGAACCTGCTTCACGACCATGTTTGACGGCAATACAGAGACCTTCAAAAGCCTGCAAACGTGTCTTGCCTTTTTCTTGGATTTTCTGCCATACGCGAATAGTATCGCCAGAACGAATGTCGAGATCCTTTCGGTCAGAAACATTGACCGGAGACTGAATTGTGAGGGTGTTTTTCTTTTGCATGAGACTAGAGCTAACTGGGATAATCTAACATGACATACTTAATTTTGCAAACGTTTATTTTAAAGCTTTCGCAAACGCTCAAGTGCATCAGCAAAATCTTCTGGGTACGGAGCCGTAACAGTCTGCAGCGCGCTACCTGTTTTTTTAAATGTAATCCGGTATGAATGTAATGCAAGACGAGTAAAACCAAGCGTGTTTGAATGACCTGGAGCATAAAGAGAATCTGCGACAAGTGGATAGTGTATGGCCTTGAAATGAACCCTGATCTGATGTGTACGACCAGTTTTAGGAAAAACATGCACAAAAGAATATTTTTCACTTCCATCTGCATCACTTTCTTTTCCACGAACTATCCCCCGCGCCATCACCGTGTACTCTGTTATTGCTTCCCTCATCTCCCCTTTTGCACCTCGCTGAGCCGACCATTTACGAAAGTCTTTGCTACTACGCCCAATGGGACGTTCGATAGTGTCATGGTCACGTGTCATACTGCCATACACAAAGGCATGATATTCTTTTTTAATTGCCTGTTCTTGGAATTGTTTTTTAAGACACTCAAATCCTTTTTCTGTCTTTGCCACAAGCATCACTCCAGATGTTTCCCTATCAAGGCGATGTACAATACCAGACCGCAAAACATTCTCCCCTGTCTGGGTTCGACCTGGCTCTCCAACATTTTTTGACTGAGGATATGTTAAAAGTACCCAGTCTGCCAGTGTCGTTTCTTCTGTTCGGCCATCACCGTGCACCATCAAACCCACAGGTTTGTCGACCGCGACTATATCTTTGTCTTCATAAAGAATGCGTATGTTCATTTAAATGTATCATTATTATTGCACTCTATTTTCCGAGACGACGTTCCCGCTGAGCATACTCTTTTAAAATTTCTAAAAATTCTTCTTTTTTAAAATCAGGCCAGAATGTTCTTGTAAAAAAAAGCTCACTGTACACTGTCTGCCATGGTAAAAATCCCGACAGTCGCATCTCACCAGAAGTCCGAATAATAATATCGGGGTCTGGCAAACCTGTGGTGTATAGTTTCTCCTCAAACTTTTTTTGAAAATCTTCATCTGGAGTATCGGCATTTCCTTCTCGAATCAATTCCTTCGTAGCATGCAAAATTTCCTTTCGCCCACCGTACGATACGCAAAAGGCCAGAGTTATACCGGTATTTTTGTCACTTTCACTTTCTAAATCTCGCATCCCTTTTGCAATATCTTCTGGAAATTGTGCAATGTTCCCCACAAATCGGAGACAAACATTTTTTGCGATTACCTCACGAGCTTGGTCGAGAATGAATTCACGGATAAGACTGAGAATGAAAGACACTTCTTCCGCCGCCCGCTTCCAATTTTCTTCAGAAAAAGCAAAAACCATAAGTGTGCCTACTTTTGCCTCGTCCGCACACTTCACTATTTCCTTCAGTGTCTCGTAACCCCGCCTATGACCCTCAAATGCAGGTAGTCCTTTGTTTTTTGCCCACCTTCGATTTCCATCCATAATAATGCCCACACACTGTGGTGCTTGAGTCTCGTTATTCATTTCTAGAATGATACATTATTTTAATTTTTTTTCTAGACCATAAGATTATTTGAAAACTAGGTGAGTTGAAAAAATAAATTATTTACTGTATAAATAAATGACGCGCGATTAGCTCAGTTGGTAGAGCACTTGATTTACACTCATGGGGTCGCAGGTTCGAGCCCTGCATCGCGCACTAAAAAGTCTTTTACAAATCTTTTTTGTATCGTTTTTTCTTGCCTCATTTCTATACTACGAGTATACTATCCTTATAATTATACGCTTAACACACAGTATCTATGACAGACAGAGAACTTTTTATCGAGACATTACGGTCAGAAATTCCAATATTTGAACGCGTTATGAAAGCTGTCGAAGACACACCAGCATCAAAACACTCGTACAAACATGACAAAAAATCCCGCACTACGCTTGAGCTACTCTCACATACATTTGGATTAGAGTCAGGAATGTTTCCAGTGATTATGAAAGTTGGTAAAATTGATTTTGCCACATGGCCTGCGCCGAAATGGACAACAGCCGAAGAAGTCCGCAAAGAATTTGTAAAGAATATGAAAGCAACACTCAAACTGGCTGAAGCCATGAGTGCTAAAGACTGGAAAGTTCCTGCGATAATGTATATGGGTAAAAAAAATGAAGAGGGTTGGAAGTCAACAAAAGGTAAAATGGCATGGGGGTTTCTCCTGGATCTCATTCACCACCGCGGACAACTCTCTACACATTTGCGACCGATGGGTGGAAAAGTCCCGTCCATTTACAGACAGAGTGCAGACATGCTATAAATAGCATAAATATTGCCCTTGTAGTTCAATGGATAGAACAGCGGACTTCTAAGCCGCTGATGTAAGTTCGATTCTTACCAGGGGCACACTGCAGTGAGACTGACCGAGAGGGCTCAACAGAGTCATGTTTTGTATAATTCAACAAAAAATCGACCCTTCCCGTCGGAGTCGATTTTTGGTATTTCGATCACTGATTGTCACTCCATAATTTTTATTTTTCTTTTTCATCACCAATCTACTCTTTAGGCATCCCATCACTTAACGCTTTCCTGTTACACTTCCATCCCGCAGAATATACTTTGCATAGTTCAGTATATCAATATCCCTCACCTTTGCTCCACAGGCTTTCTCACAACAGCAGAAGGATTGAAAATGCCTGAGAGTATTGGTGGAAGTCTCGACCTCAATAGGCTCACAACAGCAGAAGGATTGAAACTGCCTGAGAGTATTGGTGGAAGTCTTTACCTCAGTGGTCTCACAAAAGCTGAAGAAAATCTTTTACAAAAAAAATATCCTACTTTAAGAATATTGTGATATACCAATAATTTTTCTTGCCCTTATAAATAACATACTCATTAAGAATACTAATCCACAGATAGTCCCTAGACTTTAAATGTAAAGTTGACTATACTTATTTTCTTAGCACTTAATTAAATTATTTATATGATACTTTTTCTTTTATCTCTTCTTGCGGGTGTACTCACCGTTCTTGCTCCATGTACGATTTCCCTTCTCCCTATCATTGTTGGGGGTTCAGTGGGAGATGATCGTAGTTTCAAACGTGCACTCGTAGTGACGGGTTCACTTGGTCTTTCCGTTATTCTATTTACCTTCATATTAAAAGTGAGTACTGCTTTTATTGCCGTACCACAAGAATTTTGGCAAATACTTTCGGGAGTAATCATTATTGCCCTCGGTATCACCACCGTATTTCCATCTCTCTACGAGAAATTACCTTTCATCAATAAACTTAATTTGAGCTCTAATAAAGTTCTTGCTACGGGATATAAAAAGCAAAGTTTTATGGGTGATATTATTGTGGGTGCCGCACTCGGTCCCGTCTTTTCAAGCTGTAGCCCTACTTATTTTCTCATTCTTGCCACTGTCCTACCTGCAAGTTTCTTACTAGGATTTGTCTATTTGTTAGCTTACTCCATTGGACTGTGCGGTGGGCTTCTCGTGGCAACCCTTACTGGTCAAAAAATTCTGGAAAAACTTGGCGTTGCATCAAACCCACATGGATGGTTTAAGCGCTCAATTGGTGTCTTGTTTCTTTTGGTCGGTATCGCGATTCTTTTTGGCTACGACAAAAAACTTGAGCTCGCTGTCGCCTCGCACATATTTGATGTAACAACCATTGAACAGAAATTATTGGTTGCTCAAAATAGTTCAAAATCTAGCATACCAAACCCAACAGAAAATTCTGCACAACAAGCCAGTGGCTCAGATCCTGTAACTGCACAAACAGGAGGGCATCAAATTTTAGCATTACCATTGGCTGATTCAACTGCACGCATAGCATCAAAATCACGTACATTCACTAGAGTTCCGGAGATATCAAAACCAAGTGGGTTTATTAATACCGATGGATCTCCCGTCACTTTAAAACAATTTGTTGGCAAGAAAGTAATTCTCGTAGACTTTTGGACATATAGTTGTATTAATTGCCAACGCACACTTCCCTATGTTAAAGCATGGTACGACAAATACCATGATCAAGGGCTTGAGATAGTGAGTATACACACACCAGAGTTCGCCTTTGAACACGTTTTGACTAACGTTCAAAAATATGTAAACGATAATGGTATTAAATATCCCGTCGTGCTGGACAATGACTACGGCACATGGACTGCATTCGGTAATCAATTTTGGCCACGCAAGTATCTTGTAGATATTGACGGATTTATTGTCTACGACCATGCAGGCGAGGGTGACTACGATGTAACAGAAAAAGCAATTCAAAAAGCGTTGACTGAACGCGCTTCTGTTCTAGGAACTTCAGTGTCTGTCTCAGGAAATGCAACACCTAAAGACGTCGTAGTTGCTGATTCATCGAAAATAGGAAGTCGAGAAACATATTTTGGATCAGCTAGAAATGAGTACCTCACAAATGGATTACCTCGTACTTCCGGCACTCAAAATCTTACTGTTCCAGCAGATATATCTTCGAACAAACTCTATTTAGGTGGGAGTTGGAATTTTGCTCCTGAGTATGCTGTGTCAAAAGAATTAAACACAAAGATCATTTACAAGTATCAAGCAAAAAATGTCTATTTTGTCGCAAGTTCGGATTCCGGCGTAAAACTCAAAATATTGCTTGACGGTAAACCAATAGGGATATTAGCTGGAGCAGACGTTTCTGTCGATGGTACAGTAACTATAAAAGAAAATCGTTTATACAAACTTGTAAACGGATCTGACTATAGTCAGCACACGCTTGAAATACAAGTTGAAAATGCCGGACTGAATGCGTATACATTTACATTTGGCTAAAAATTTGGTTAGAATTGGATTATTAACATCCTCGTATATATTCTTATAATTTCATGACTAAAAAAATACTAATTATCCTTGGAATCTTAGTGCTATCAGGTATTGGTTACTATGCAATCTCTCCGCTGTTCAACAATATTAAAGCGTATGAGGTGCTACCAGGAAATGAGCCCTCACAAAAACTGACTTCGAAGAATACACCAATTTCGAATGATACAATGGACCGTAATGCTTCGGACACAGATCCTGTAATGAAATATGAAGTTGGAAAGGTAATGGGATCGTTTGGTCACCCCGCATCAGGAACTGCTCGCATTATTGAAACAGGTGGAAAGAAATATATTCGTTACGAAAATTTTAAGACAATAAACGGTCCTGATATATATGTGTATCTTTCAAAAGATTTAGATGCAAAAAATTATATTAGTCTTGGTAAGTTGAAAGCAACAGAAGGTAACATTAATTATGAAATTCCAGCGAGCACAAATCCAAGTGACTATACGTATGTGTTGACATGGTGTAGGACATTTGGAGTACTCTTTAATTCTACAAAAATAAATTAATGATACTTTTTCTGAAAGTAATATATGATCTTATCGCTATTCAATTCGGCAACGAGAGTGGTATATTATAATTGCATTGAAGATTTTATATCGCGTACTATATACTAGCAGTATAATATTATGAGAGAATACATAACGAACGAAGTGAATATGTTGCGTCAAGAAAGAGGTGTGACTCAAGAAGATTTTGCGTCTTCAATTGGGGTTACCCGACAGACAGTTATCGCAATCGAGAAGGGCAATTATTCCCCTTCGGTACTTCTTGCACTTAAAATCGCGAAGTATTTTCAATTACCAGTAGAAAAAATCTTTAAAATTTCATATGGCAAATAACACTTTCAGCGAGGGGGCAGTCTCTGCAATTCTTGTCATACTTTTGGTCGCGATAGCAAATCCGTATCACCTGTGGATGCCTAACATGTTGCACCTCACAATGCTCGCAATTACGCTCGTTGTTTTTGGTTTATTGGCGGCTTTCGTGTTGAGAGAGGGGGCTGTCGACGAACGCGAGAGTACTCACAGAATGCTTGCAGGACGGACGGCATTTTTAACAGGCACTGCCACTCTTATAGCCGGCATTGTGTATCAAAGTTATTTCGACATTCTAGATATATGGCTCGTACTCGTGTTGGTAGTTATGGTTATGGCGAAAATTACAGCTCGTTTTTATAGCGATCGAAACTACTAAGAAAGTGCAAGTTATCCACAGGAAAAAAGGCTTTACATATTTTTTCGTCTATGTAAAATTAAATAAATGTAAAGTATTCTTTACATTTATTATAAGTTAATATTATAAATATATATGAAAAATAAAATATTAGTTGTGGGAAGTGCGGCCGCAGTATGTATGTCATTTGCATTTGCGTACATCGCGTTTGCATCAGATGTGACAGGCGGTGCTGCAATGCAGGGTGACAGCATGATGCATAAAGATGCGACACCAAGTTCAATGATGATGATGCACCCACCTGCACCAATGATTTTGAACATTGGGAATGACGGCATGGGTCGTTTGCGAGGGGTTGTTGCTTCAGTGAGCACAACATCAATAACCGTTGCAACATGGGGAGGTGTGTGGACTATCAACGCGGGGACAGACACACAACTTCTACCAGGAGGGTCTTCTCTTGCCAGTATAAAAGTTGGTGATTACGTAGGTGCAGCAGGTTCTGTCTCTGAAAACGGACCGACAATGACGGCGAAAATAATTCGTGATTGGACGACAAAGAATGTCATGGCGCATGACACCATGATGAAAGACGGCCACATGAAAGCAGGCACCAAGAACGACGTGATGACACACTAGGTTCGACCACAACTTAATGTGGAAGGGATAATTAAAACTGAGAATCCGCCAAGTAAGTTAAAGACTGGGCGGATTTTTTGTATAACGTATGTCGTAGACGTTGTCAGGGTCAAGAAATTCTTTGAGAAAGAAAAAAATATTTGTGATCGACTCTCTCTACGACCACACACATACTAAAATTTCTTACAAAGAAGGGTCTTGAGGAACCGTCATCTTACCGTCGTGAAAAAGTCCTGTCGCCGTTCGACGTGCGTCGAGCAAGTGAGTCGTTTGTTGTAAAAGTTGCACATTAATAACAAGCGGATGTTGAACGACATCGAGAGAAACGGTAAAAAAACGACGAGTTGTAATACCGTAATAGAGGTAACAAGAGATCCCTGCTGAAACAAAAAACATAAAAATAAAAAGGGTAAGTACCACAAGCCAGTCTCTCTTTGGATTACTGACTTGTTTGAGATAAGAGGGTTCTCTGCCTTTGAAAAAGGGCATGTTAGTCGAGATCAATTTTAAAATATCATGTATATCTTTATTCATAGTGATTATATATGTTTTAAAACTCTCATTTCAAACAACCCCGCCCACTCAGAATTATTTTTGGAGGTTATTGGTGCAGAAGGAGAACCCCCATCTGAAATAGATTGAGAATTAAGCATGTCAAAATGTTCAATTCTTAGTTGGTATGGAAGAGACTCTACTTCTCCTAAAAACTGATATGTATTTCCCCAGGATCCTTTAGTCTTTGCTTTTATTTTAAGAAATGTCATCTGACTTCCTGCAAGTAGTGGATCATCTTCAATGGAGAGAGAATCGATAGAAATAGTGATACCTTGACTACGTGCGGAAGATTCAATCTGTTCGATCAATACAATATCACCATCCGTTGCAACAATTGAATTACTAACCTTGTTTATATCAGGATTAGCCGCGAAAACCAATTTATCTGTGGAACTGACATATTGTTGTTTCTTAAAACTAACCACAACATCATACTCCCCTTTTGAAGCAGTCTCGTTTGTATTTTTTATATACTGAAATAGCTGGTAGTACACGAAGGCAAGAGCTACACCTAAGAGTACGACAAAAATAAGTATTTTTTTGTGAAGAGAAAAAGTCATGGATGTGAATGTGTTTGCACAAGTTGAGACATAATTGAAAGTGTAAGTGAAAAAGGAATATGTGCATCTTTAGCCAAGTCCGATACTGGTAAAGTCACACTTGCAAATACTTCTGAGTTTTTCAAGTTTTTCTGAAAAAGTGCCAAAGCTTCACGATTGTCTGCAATTCCTCTCACCACAACGAGTGCTGTGGAAGTAGAAACTGCACTGTACGAAAACTCGACCACATGCACAAGCGCAGTTTTCTCACGAACTACAGATGTAATAAGTGGGCCGACCGACACATATGGTATGACAGAAGTGATGACTTGTAATTTTTTATTAGTCTCCGTAATAGTATCCATCGAAGTTACCTTTCCTCCAACCGCCGCCCTCATACGCAACGCGAGCTCTGTAGCTTGTTGTACCCTAACTTGTTCTTGAACATCTTTGACTCTTTCAGTTGATATGACCAACGATGGTACGAGAAATACAATGAGCGACAATTCAACACACACAAAAAAACATGCACCGACAACATACAGTCGCATGCGGTACGATGAGACAAGAGCTCGTTTTAAATTTTCGGGAAGTACGTTAAACATACTCGTGTTATATCAACATATCGCACGGCAAAGCCAATCCTACGGAAGCTCCAAAACGTAGCGAATCAATAAAAGGAATGGTGGGAATGCTTTCTCGTATATCAAAAGCGTTAACCCACACATTTCCAATACGAGTAGGGGTTTTGTGGGCCGAAAATAAATGTGACACTATTTCATCGGCAACATTTTCACCACAGACCACTATCTGAGTAATTTTTTTGTGAGGATCGTGCATGTTTTCTTTGAGCGTGTGCCAGTACAGGTAAAGTTTATTTATTTCCTGAGAAAGCTTTCCATACTCGCCCTTATCGTGAGAAACCGCGAGGGTAGAAGTAAAATGAACTATTCTTTTATACGCAACATACAGACCTACATTATCGTGTCCAAAATGCACAATAAGGTTTGTGCCGAGCATGTCTACAGGAATAAGAGCACGAACCATAGCTTGAGATTCAATCTCTAATGACAAAATAGGTAATTCTGCTTTTTGCATCGTTTCTACATATCGAGAGACAATACTCGAAGGTAATGCAGAGACAATAACATCAACATGGTCCTCGTGACCGTGAATGTCGGCAACTGCATAGTCAAACATGAGTTCAGAAGCAGGCAATGGTACGTTGTCTTCGATTGTAAATTCAATCGAATCGCGAACCTTCTTAGCATCTACACGCGGAATTTTAGTGGTAAAAAGATAAGCTTTTTCCTCTGGTAAAGAGGTTTTTATGTATCCGAGATTGAGATCTTTTTTTAATTTTGAAAGTATATTCACTATTTCCTCCTGGTTTTGTATATAACCAGACACAACACTTCCGGGAGTAATACTACGTTCGCCCCATCTTTTGACGTAAAGCGAACCAGCACTATTTCTTTCAAACTGAATACAGCGTATAGAAGTATCTGAAATAGAAAGACCTGCATATGGAACATCAAGAAACGCGGGTGGAGGGAAAAAATCAAAAAGTTTTTTCAATTTCATATACTAAATTATACAGTAAATAGAAAAATTATGTGGATATTGTCCACCGCACACACCTTTACTTGACAGTGCTTCCCGCCGGGACGTTTTGGGAAGTTTCCAAAAGCGAGAAAAAGTTATTCTCTCCTTCCCCACTTACCGCGAGTATCATACCCTGGCTTTCAAGACCACGGATCACTCGTGGCTCAAGATTGTATGCGAATGCACATCTTTTACCGACAAGCGTGTCGATATCTGAAAAATACGAAGCAATACCCGAAACAATAACTCGCAAGCCACCTGTGTCTCCAAAATCCACCGACAATTTTAAAAGTCTGTCAGCATCAGCTACTTTTTCGACAGCAAGTATGTGTCCAATCTTTATTTCCAATTTTTTAAACTCATCAAGAGTGATCATGTGTGTGTTTGATTATTTTTTACATCTAAATAACTTTTTAATATGATAGCTGCCGCAGAAGCATCGAGCATGCTATTTTTGCCTTGAATTTGCTTTGCCTCGAGGGATGAAAGAAACTCAGGGTGAAGGTGTACCGACAGACCAGTATGATCTGCGAGCGCACCCACAAAAGGCTTAATCTTATTCATAATTTTATTTTCTCCTTGTTCAAAATTTTTTGACTCCCCTACCACAATCTCAGAAATGGATTGTTTTGTACATATACCTCGGATTTCATCCAAAAGACTCGTTGTATTTTCTAAAACAATCAAAGGAAAAGCAAATGAATTAGAATCATCAGAAAAAGCCAGCCCCACTCGTTTCTCCCCGTAGTCGATACCGAGATATTTCATACTAACATACTACCTCACTCTCTTCACCTTGCATACTGGACGTTTTTTGCTATGCTAAAAGAATCGTGTAGAAATAAAATTGGAGGAATGGCTCGAGAGGTTTAAGGCACCGCTCTTGAAAAGCGGAATCTGGGCAACTGGATCGTGAGTTCGAATCTCACTTCCTCCGCCAAAAAACGAAATCGGGTTCGGAAGCAAAAATAGGGTCGGCACGAAGTGCCGTCTGTTCTGAATTCCCCCCAAAAAATCCTGATTCTAAAAGGGTTTTCCACGCTCCGCGTGGCTCAAAAAAGACGGTTCGATTCAAGATTTTAAAGTTCGAACCGACTTTTTTAAACAAATGAAGAAATTCTTCATTTGTTTTCTCGTTAGCCAATTCCATATTGTATACATTGGCTTTTAGGAATTTATCGGTAAGTTCGAACCGATTATGAGTTTTTTTCTCAAAAGCTGATAATTTCTCTTTTAAAAGTTGTTTTTGATTCACTAACTTATTTTTAGAATCACGATATTCTTCCAAAGACAAAACATTTTCTAAATATAAGTTCATCAACTTTTCAACTTTTGAATCCAAAAGAGAAATTTCATCTTTTGTTTTTTGAGAAAAAATCTCACTCGATTG
>JBBQLO010000013.1:0-21061 GCA_038327915.1 Parcubacteria group bacterium
CGGTGCGACACAGCAGAAGCGGAGCCGAGCACACTCCTTGTGCTCGGCGGAGCGGAGGCTGTGGCGTGGCGGAATTCATTGGTCTGCGTCAAAGATTTTGTTGGAAATAGGTTCTGATTTGGTCGTATAGGGTAGCCAGAACAAGACTTGTTTCAAAAGGAGAGGAATTTTGTCGCGCGGCGCGAAGCGCCGAGAAAGGAAAGGAAGGGGTTTCTTGGATTTTTTTGTCGTGCATGATGAGGTTCGATCCGAAGATTTTCTGGAGAGAGGATTTTTTGGAGGGAAGGTCGTGCAAAGTTATATGTGCTTGCCCCACCCACCCTTGCGCGCACAACTCAATCCACATCATTTTTAGGAATAATTATAAAATAATGTGGATTGCTCCCTTGAATTTTTAAATATTAAAATAACAATATGAAATACTTTCTATATGCTCGCAAAAGTACAGATGTTGAAGACAAACAAGTTATGTCTATTGAGGCGCAACTTTCCGAACTTCGCTCGCTTGCCAAAAGCGAAAACTTAGAAATTATTGACGAGTTTGTCGAAAAACGGACGGCAAAGATGCCCGGTCGTCCTGTTTTTAATGAAATGGTGAGAAAAATCCAAAATGGTGAAGCTCAAGGAATTGTTTGTTGGAAAATTGATCGCCTTGCTCGCAATCCGGTAGATGGCGGGCAAATAAGTTGGATGTTACAACAAAATATTATTCAGCATATTCGCACATATGATAAAAATCATTTTCCGTCTGATAATGTTTTAATGATGTCTGTTGAGTTTGGAATGGCGAACCAATTTATCCGTGATTTGAGTGCAAATACTAAACGCGGATTGCGAGCGAAAGTTAAGCGAGGCGAGTTTCCAAGCACAGCTCCAGTTGGATATTTAAATGATGTCAGAATGAAAACGATTGTGGTTGATCGAAAGAAATCAAAAATTATTCGTTCTGCATTTGAGATATATTCTCTTGGAAATTCCTGCTTTGAAGACATTTCAAAATTTCTCCATGAAAAAAATGTCCGAAGTTGGTATGGAAATATTATCCACAAAGAATGTGTAAAAAATATTTTATCCAATCCTTTTTATTATGGACATTTTCGATATAGTGGAGAAATTCACGAAGGCAAACATACACCAATTATTGAAAAAAGACTTTTTGATAAAGTACAAAAAGTTATGACTGAAAGAGGACACCAAATCCGAGCAGTGATAGAACCAAAAGCATTTTGTGGACTTATAAAATGTGGAACTTGTGGAATGATGATAACTGCCGAAGACAAAGTAAAGAAATGTAAAAACGGCAATGTCCACAAATATATTTATTATCACTGCACTAAAAAATCAAAAACAATAAAATGTGCCGAGCCGTGTATTAGAGAAGAAGTTTTGACTAGCGAACTTTCACAAATTCTTTCAAATTACGCTATGCCGTCGCCGTGGGTGAAAGAATTTGAGTTATATATGAAAAAAGACGAACACGAAGCAAATCGCGAGTCTAAAGTGATTATTGAGAGCTTGAGAAGCAATCTATTTTCTATCTCGGAAAAGATACAAAGACTGCTTGATGTCTATCTCGCTCAAGATATTGAACGAGAAACATATCTCAAGGAACGCTCCAAACTTTTCTCTGAAAAGAAAACTTTGGAGGAGAAAATCGGCAGGTTGGAAAAAGACGCCACTTCGTGGCTCGAACCTATGCGAGAATGGGTAAATACCGTTTCAACACTGGATGAAATCGCGCAAAGGAACGACCTTCCCTCCAAAAAATCCTCTCTCCAGAAAATCTTCGGATCGAACCTCATCATGCACGACAAAAAAATCCAAGAAACCCCCTCCTTTCCTTTCTCGGCGCTTCGCGCCGCGCGACAAAATTCCTCTCCTTTTGAAACAAGTCTTGTTCTGGCTCCGCGGGTAGGGATCGAACCTACGACCAGCCGCTTAACAGGCGGCTGCTCTACCACTGAGCTACCGCGGAATGTGGCGCATCCAGAAAAGTTTTTTTATCTTATTTCCGAATATACTGATAATATCAAAAATATATGAGAATGCAATCTTCTTAAAATAAATTAGCTTTTTTATTAATTTTTTTGTGGAAAATCCATAGATATTTCATGTGAAGACGGGGGTGTTATTACTGCTCCTGTAGTAGGTTTTGAATACGGAAGAATAACTGTCACAACAGTACCTCGGTTGGGAGCACTTTTGACCGAGATACTTCCTGAATGAATTTTAACGAGCTCACTCACAATGGTTAATCCTAGACCAGAAGATCCAGATTCTCTATTACGAGACCGCTCTGCTCGGTAGAATGGTTCAAAAATATGAAACAGATCATTTTGAGAAATACCCATACCTGTGTCAGCTACAGTGAGTAGTATATTGCCCTGATAATCTGGTTCTACCGACACCACAATGCGTCCTAGGGGGGCAGTATATGCAATGGCATTACGAAGAAGATTTGTGACAATTTGCTCTAGTGCAATAGTGTTACCCCATACGCAAAAAGGACCTTTTTTGCGTATGGTTATCTCAAGTTGCTTGCCTTTGGCAAGTTTTCTTAGTTTCTTGTGCGCGTTTTCAACCACAACACCAAGATCAATTTGTGTAAAACTAATTTCTTGATTTTTTGTGAAATTATTAAGTGAGAGTAGATTATTAATAATATCTGCAATCCGGTCTAATTCTTCAATGTTACTTTTAATCATACGTCTGGTGTCTGTATGAAGTACAGAACTTAGCAAAGCCACCTCACTGTTGGTTTTGATAATTGCTAGGGGAGTGCGAAGCTCATGAGCTATGTTAGAAATGAAGCGCTTTTGCGAAGCCAGAGCATTACGAGCAGGAGCAAAAGTGACATGGGCTACCGAATACCCAAATATAGTAGTGACAAAAGCAGTAAAAAGAAATATGATACCAAAATCGCGAGTCTTAATGGAAGAAAGTGATTCGAGTATCTCTTTTTCAGAAAGAGTCTTTGAGTGTAAGGCTGCACGAGATATACTCAATATGAGTGTATCTGTTATGTTTTCGTATAAATAATTAAAGGTGGCACTGACAATAACAAGAAGCGCTGCAGTGCAGAGTATTTGAAAAGCAATGACATTGCATTCCGTTCGGAAAAATAAATCCTGGTGGTACTTAGTTTTTAAGGCGATAACCCACGCCACGAACCGTTTCCAGTAAATCTGTATCTCCGTGGCGGTCAAGCTTCTTTCGAAGATTTTTGATATGGACGTCCACAACATTGCTAAATGAGTTATAGTTAAAATCCCACAAATGGCTCAATAATTCTTCCCGATTGACGACTTTGTCGGGATTTCGCATAAAATGCTCCAAGAGAACAAATTCTTTTAATGTGAGGAGAACTACTTTTCCTGATTTTTCTACTTTACGCAGGGTTGGATCAAGGGTGATATCTCGAACTTGTAATATCAAAGAAACCATTCCGACAGGGCGCCGAAGGAGAGCCTGCATACGAGCAAGTAATTCATCAAAGGAAAACGGTTTAACTAAATAATCATCAGCGCCCGAAAGAAGAAGGTCGACTTTGCTTTTGATTTCGTCTCGGGCAGTGAGAATAAGTATTGGGGTGGTAATTTCTTGCTCACGAAGTTTTCGGGTAATACTTTCACCATCTAAATTCGGAAGCATGAGATCGAGAATAATCAAATCATAGTCAACATGGTTCAGAGACAGCCGACTTAATGCTTTTGCACCATCGTGAATTTGGTCCACGGCGTAACCTTTTTTAGTTAGTCCGAGTGTCATTGCCTCGGCCAACTTGACTTCGTCTTCTACTAGAATAATCCTCATGGTGTTAAATGTTAATTGCACATTAAAAAAGCGAACGAAGTTAGCATAACATATAGAAGTGAATACTTCATGAAGACTACATTTACTCGTAGTACGAGCTTGTCCACACTTTTAATTAGATACAATTATTTTTAGTGCTATAATGAATATACTATGAATATTACAACTCGTGCTACGAATTTTGATCTTACCCCTGCTCTTCATGAGCACGTTGAGAACAAGTTTTCCCCTTTTCAAAAGTTTTTCGAAAAGGAATCTTCCCATCACACTTCTATTGATACAGTTATCGGGGAAAATGAAATTGTGTGCGAAGTAGAGCTTGGAAAATCCGTAAACCATCACACGTCCGGAGATTTATTTCGGGTGGATGTGAAAATACGAGCTCCTGGAAAACAATTTTATGCACAAGCAGAATCGAGTGACCTTTACACAGCAATTGATCTCGCACGAAGTCAGGTGGAGCGTGAAATTGTTTCTAACAAAGGTAAACGTCTTCGATTATTTCGACACGGTGCATCAAAAATAAAAGCCATGATCAAGCGTTTATATACAAGACCCTCTTAAGTTTCAATGAAATACAGATAACCACATGGACAAAAAATTATTCAATAAAAAAGCATCATCCGGTCTCGTATTGTTTGTTTTTGGTTGTACACTAATTATTATTGTACTTTTGTATGTGGTAGAAAAAAGTCAAAAAGTTGCAGACGCTATTAACACAAAAGAACAGTCAAGGTTTACCTTGTTAGATAAATAACACACACATTAAAGCTTCAAATATTTGTTTTTACACTTACCCCTTGAGAAAATCTTCATAATTCATTTCTTTTCGACCTTCGGGTATAATTCGCTTTAATATGAGTGCACCGTTTTTTACATTTGCACAAGTTACTTTAATTCGTATCTTTTTACCTTTGTGTTCTTTCCAAAAATACGCAACTGGCCATTGGTGATAGGCGCGAATTTTTCTGAGGTTTGCGTACGGAAGATCATTAAAATTTAATTCTGCATCAGTTTTATTTATTTTTTTGCAAAATGTCGCCTTGCTATGATCTTGAGAGATTTCTCCAATCTTTTTAACAGTCTGTTCAGTCTGAAGAGATACATCTGGATTGACCCACAGCGGAAGTATGCTCGCAAGCATATCAGCACCTTTTCGTGCAAGGCTCGTTTCTAGCTCTATGGCGTATGGAATATCATCAAGAATCCATGACGTTGTTTTTTCTTGAGCGAGGATTGGTCCGTGGTCCATTTCGGCATCGAGTTTAATAATAGTCACTCCAGTTTCGTTTTCTGTCAAAATGGAAGTTTCAATTGGAGATGCCCCCCGAAGCCTAGGCAAAAGGGAGGGGTGAATGTTGAGCGTGCCTCGGCTTGGAATATCAAGAATATACTTTGGAATTATTTTGCCATACGAAGCGACAATAAATACATCGAAGCCAGTGGGAGAGAAAGAAGAAAAAGTTGAACATAAATCAGTGTCTGCGCGGACCGCAAGGGTAGAAGGTTGAATGCATGGGATTTTCATCTTGTTTGCCCAAATTTTTGTATCTGGAGGAGTTATTGTAAAGTGTCTGCCTTGTGGCTTGTCAGGTACAGTCACAATGAGTGTTGGGAGTAGTCCGTGATTTTTTAGTGTTTCAAGAAAAGTTACCGAAAATTCTGATGTTCCGAAGAATACAAAATTTATTTCTTGGGATTTATGCATGATGAGTTTTTTTTTCTTCTCTTTGTTCAAGAGAAACTTCTTCTAAATGTGTTGCCTTGTCAATAAACAAAATGCCGTTGAGATGATCTGTCTCGTGTTGAAACACTTGTGCCATGAGTCCAGAGGCACCATAGCTAAATTTCTTTCCCTCTTCGTCATATGCAACGACAGTAGCTTTTTGTGATCGAGTGACCTTACCATACAAAAATCTCACAGACAGACAACCCTCTTCCATCTCTTTTTTTTCTCGCGAGAGCTTGAGCAATACGGGATTTATAAAGCAAAGATCTTTTTCGACAATATCACTTCCTTCTTTAACTTCAGATTGCGAAATGGTTTTTTTCTTTTGTCTTGGAATAAATCTATGTGATACAACGAATATCCGTAGATTATAGCCGATTTGTGGAGCGGCCAAAGCAACTCCGTCATCCTGAGAAGCTAAAGCGTCTTTCATTTCACAAATAATGTTTTTGATACGCTGACTCTGAATTTCGCCGAAAGAAACTTCTGTGGATATTTCGCGTAGTATTTGTGCATCTCTTTGGATAATTTTTTTTAATTTTCTGGGCGGGTCTTTTTTCATATTTGTAGTGGTAAAATCTATCATAAAAGTGTATCAGGGTCTATTTTGATAGATATATTAGGAGAAAGAGAGCGAAGTTTTCCAAGTAATTCTCTATCTATCCAGGCTCCGGACTTTGGTGGCGTAGCAGTCTCAGTTACGGGGAGTGTAAGCATGCCATTGAGAGTGTAGAGTGTTCCAGTTTTCCACGAAGGAAAAACACTCACACTCTGTGGTGCCAATACGGCAACAACTTCTGCCATGTGTTTTTCTACGGCTTTTTTATCTCCGCGCATACCGAGTTTTATGAGTGTGCTAAATGGTGGATAGTTTGTTTGTTTGCGGTCTTCTATTTCATCAGTATAGAAAGCAGTTAAGTTTCCAGAGAGCGCTTGCTCAAATATATGTGTTTCTTTTTGACGAGTTTGAACTATAAAACGCTTCTTACTTATAGCCCGTAGATCGAGAAGTATATGAAATATTTTTTCGCGAATCCTAAAATCAGGAATAGCAAAAAAAGCGTCGAGTGAGACAACGACACTATTTTCGAGACTATATGGAACAACAGTGTGAAGAAAGGGAATAGCCATTTCGGTTCCGATCATAATTGCCCCAGGAGTGGTGTAAAAATAATCACGCATTTTGACTGCTTTGAGGTGTGTGGTGACATGATCCCTATCCATGATCATTATTTTTTTAGACTCGTTTTGTATTAGACCCGTTTGGGTGGCAAACAATTCTTCGACTTCCTGCGCTACTTTTTCCGTGCCAATGCCAAGTGGCGCGAGTCGCCACCCTCCGCAGTGGACACATTTAATGTCTGCTGGCCGCCTCTCTCCGCAGTGATTACAAACGTACACAGGGATTTTTCCTGTGTACAGAACAACTGGTGACGTGCATTGAATACAGGCAACCACCGTTCCGCAATCACTACAGACAGTAGTAGGAGACAAACCCTTTCTTCCACAAAAAAGAAATGTTGATTCGTTATTTGCTCGTGCTTCTTTTAAGAGAATTTTTACTTCGGCAGAGAGTACACTAAATTTTTCATTTTTAAAATCTTTCGGAATATACATCGGAACGAGGAGAGGAGTGACCTGACTCTGGGCACGAAATGTGAGCGGAGAGAGAGGTACATAATTATCATCATATTGACTATTTTTTTCTTTCCACAGAGTCTCTATTCTTAACAAGCTATCCCCAAAAATGAGTCGGGTGGAGCTAGTTTTAGAAAATATTTTTGCCACTGTTCGAATATCGAGATATGGGCGTGTTTCCGCAATATTGTAGGCTCTTGAACTTTCTTTCTCGACGATAATAGTGCCAATATCCGTACGGGGTATTGAAAGAAAAGTTCCTGTAGCAATTATGAGAACGGGGTGGGTAAGAGATGTAATACTATTCCAAATCCTGACTATTTCTTTTTTATTTAATCCCGCATGAAGTGCATATGTATATGTCTCGATTCCTTTTTTTAAAGTTTCTTCGGAATTTTTTATTTCTTCAATTGAAGGAAGTATCACAAACACACTGCGACCCTTGGCAAACTCTTCTCGAACAATAGTTTTATAACGAGCAAAGCGATCCTCATCGTCACTTTGAAAGATGAAAGTTTCTTGAAATTTTTTTTCTGTTTCTGTTTTAGTATCACAGCAAGTCGCGCTCACGTGCACTTCTCGGGATGCACTCGATTCGAGAATTGAACGAGGAATAAGTACAGAAAGGACAGCGCCGACAGTTGTGGCGTAGTAGTCTGCAATTTTTTCACTTGCAGCTATGAAGGCGGGAGAAAGAAAACTATGCGACTCTACCGTATCTATTTTTTTTATGCTAAATGAGAGAGATTTAATTTCAGACTTTTTTTGTTCAGCAGATTCTGATTTGACCACTAGCCCAAAAACTGATTGCCTGCGTAGGGGGATTTTGACAAGCGATCCGGGAACAACAGCCATGCTCGTAAAATACGTCAGAGTGTCTTTACTCATACCACGACCAATAGGAATAACGGTGATGAGATACATGAGTATAGTATATCAAAAAAGCAATTTTTTTTACTTTAAATCGCTATCTGCATGAGCGTAGTACCATCGAGAACATATATAGAGTGGGAGGTGCTTGCTACAAAATATGGGTCAGTACCTTTGAAAAGAGGAAAAATATTTTGTATGTTTTCTAGTGCTACTGTATCCAATGTGTCCAAGGCATTTGTTTCGACGACAAACACTGAATCAGCAGAAGAAAAAACCACAGCATCGGATCGATTTGTGTAAAAGTCGAGAGCTTTAACTAGTTCTGGAGGCGTGGTTACGGTGTGAATCTCACCGTTTACCTTTACGAGGATAGTGTTGTCTTCGATCCACAGGCTCGTTGTTTTGTCATATGAAATTATAGGACTAGTTTTTGTCGGCAACATATTTTTCTCAATGGCCTGTTTAATTTTTAAATATTGGGGATCTTTCATGGTGATTATTTCACCTGTTGTATTTTGGGTTATAAAAATGGGGTCGAGGGTGACTGTGCCGCCGCTTGGCACTGTTACCTTTTTCTCCCACGGAAAATATCCTGGGCGCGAAATAATAAATTGATGTGTCGTTGGCGCGAGTGAAATGTGGACCAATTCTGAATCTTTTGTCGTTGTTATCTTTTCTGATTCATCGACAAAAATATTAGTATTAATAAGTGGGATAAGTGCTTTCACGGTACCAATTTTACCTATACCAAAACTGCCAATACGGTAACCTGTTCCGTATAAGATTGTAACGAGAACGATACTGAAAAGTATGATACTGACTTTAATATATTTTTTCATACGGATAATATACTATATTGGTCTGTATTTCGAAACCCCTTGAAATATCTTATTAATGTGGATTTCGAAAAATCCAAATTTATGTGGTATTATCTGTCGCGTGGGTATATTTTCTAAAAAACTTGGCATCGATTTGGGCACTGCAAATACGCTTGTTTTTGTGCCTGGACGAGGAATTGTCCTAAATGAACCTTCAGTTGTAGCTGTATCCGAAGAAGACAACCGTATTCTTGCTATTGGTCTTGAAGCCAAAGACATGATTGGTCGTACTCCAGAAAATGTAGTTGCCTTTAGGCCAATGAAGGATGGCGTTATCGCCGACTATCGAGTGACTGAAGCAATGCTCCGCTATTATATGGACAAGGCTCTTGGTAAATGGAATTTTGTCAAACCAGAGGTTCTAGTATCAGTGCCTGCAGGTGTGACATCGACTGAACGCCGCGCGGTTATCGAAGCGGCTATTCGTGCCGGGGCTAAAAACGCCTACGTTGTCAAAGAACCAATTTTGGCGGCCATTGGTGCAGGAATTCCAATTCACGAAGCTATGGGGCACATGATAGTCGACATTGGTGGCGGAACGACAGATGTAGCGGTCATCTCTCTCGGGGGCATCGTTGCCTCTACTTCTGTCAAATGTGCGGGCAACAAAATAGACTATGCCATTGCGGACTATATTAAAAAAACTCACAACCTTGGTATCGGAGACAAGACAGCAGAAGATGTCAAAGTTAAAGTGGGTTCCGCAATTCCCTTGGACGAAGAATTAGTTATGACAGTAAAGGGTAGGGATTTTGTTTCTGGATTACCACGTTCTGTCGAAATTAAGACAAATGAAATAGTCAAAGCAATTTCGAGAGATTTAAGAGAAATGATTACTGCTATAAAAGATGTGTTGCAGGAAACACCACCAGAACTTTCTTCAGATATTATAGATCGAGGTATTATTATGACGGGAGGTTCATCTCAACTCCGCAACTTTCCCGAACTTGTGTTTCGTCGCACTGGAGTAAAAGCAGTGCTAGCTAAAGACGCCCTGTACTGTGTAGTCAAAGGCACAGGCATTGCTCTGGAGCACCTCGATACATACAAACGCTCTATTATTTCGAAACGATAATTCTCAATATCATTCTAAATGAAACATGATACGGCCATTGAATTTAAACCTCTATCACTTTTGTGTATACTGGGTACATGCAAAAACTCAGGGATACATACGCGGCTTCTCACTATCTACATCATGCCTACTTACTCGTAGGGGACACTCAAATTATAATCCGAGAACTAGTAGATTTTTTGAGGGAAGATGCTGGAATTACAGTCACAGCTAATCCAGATTTTTGGCATAGAAAGTTTTTAACATTTGGCATCGACCACGCTCGTGATTTAGCTCAGAGTCAAACTCGCAAAGCTTTTTCAGAAAACAAGTTTGGAAACAAAAATGACACGACAGGTTCAAAAAAAATATTTATTATAGAAACGGACATAATAACCGAGGAAGCTCAAAACGCTTTGCTAAAAATATTCGAAGAACCCTCCCTGGATACTCATTTTTTTATTATTTCTCCGCAAGACATAATAATTTCCACCTTACGTTCTAGAATGCATGTTATTCTCTATATTTCCAGCGAAACATCCACCAACACAGCAACGGAACAGACTTCGCAGGCTAAACTAATCACACTTCTTGATATGAGTTTTTCCGAACGTTTGAAACTGGTTGCAAAAATTACAAAAGGTATTGCTGATGAAGAAAAAACCAAACAAGATGCTATTGCATTTATCAATAATATAGAGAGTGAAGTATACAAGAAGGATGTACAGGAATTCGCTCGAGTTCTTACTATTACAGAAAATGCTCGGATATCTCTGTATGACAGAGGGGCTCCAATAAAATTGATACTAGAATACGTAATACTTGCTATTTAGGAGACAAACTATGCTACACTGTTCATCATGTCATTTAATTTTTCACAATTCAAACAGAGTACCAAAGATCTAGAAACGTGGCTTCAAGGCGAAATGTCTGGAATACGAACAGGTCGCGCCACACCAGCAATTCTTGATGGAGTAAAAGTAGAAGCATATGGAAGCGATATGCCAATACAACAGGTGGCAAGTGTCGTAGTTGAAGACGCACGCACTTTGCGTATTGCTCCTTGGGATACTTCACAGGCAAAAGCAATCGAAAAGGGGATTATACTAGCAGACCTTGGTTTGTCGGTTTCCATTGATGACAAAGGTTTACGAGTATCTTTTCCGGAACTCACTTCTGACAGGAGAAGTGCTCTCATAAAAATTGCTAAACAAAAACTAGAAGATACGAGAGTTACTTTGCGAACCGAGCGTGAAAAAACGATTAAAGAAATAGATACTAATAAAAAATCGGGCGATTTATCGGAAGACGAACAATTTCGACTCAAGGCAGATTTGCAAAAGATGGTTGAGGAAGTAAATGCAATTCTCGACACAATGCTGGCAAAAAAAGAAAAAGAAATAGCAGAGTAACTTTGCAATTATTTATCACATGGGAATCATCATTTTTATCATTTCTCTCGCAATTTTAATTCTCATTCATGAGTTTGGTCATTTTATTGTTGCAAAAAAATCTGGTATTAGGGTTGACGAATTTGGTCTTGGTTTCCCCCCAAAAATTTTTGCGAAACGTCTTGGTGAGACACTCTACACACTCAACGCTATTCCTTTTGGAGGTTTTGTTAAAATTTTTGGTGAAGACCCTCACAGCGAAGATATTACAGAAGAAAATAAAAGCCGCAGCTTTTATTACAAGCCTAAGTGGATCCAAGCGCTTGTCCTTATAGCAGGCGTCACTATGAATATCATTTTTGCATGGTTGCTTATCTCTCTCGGTTTTATGCTCGGTTTACCTTCACCTGTTGAACATGCAGGTTTAGGAAAAGTAGAAAATGCGCATGTTGTCGTAGTCAATGTTTTACAGGGATCACCTGCAGAAAAAGCAGGACTGCGAAGTGGGGACAGTATCACAAAAATTGCTTCAGGCAATCAAACTATCGAGTCTCAGAGCATTACCCCTTCAGATGTAACACTTTTTATTCAAAAAAGTACAAATCCTGTTATACAACTTACCTATACTCGAGGAAACCAGTCTCCCAAAACAGTTGATATAACGCCTTCCACACGCATACTTCCCGGTAAGCGAGCCCTCGGTGTCGGTCTCGATGATATCGGCATACTCCGTCTTCCAGTACATCTCGCCCTCATCGAAGGAGCCCACGCAACAGCACTTTTAACTGCAAATACTGCAATTGGCCTTGGACATTTTCTTTGGACTGTCGTTACATTTCACTCTGATTTATCACAAGTCTCTGGACCTGTTGGTATTGCAAAAACTGTCGGGCAAGCACAAGACCTCGGTTTTGTGTACTTACTCTCTCTCGTTGCCATCATTTCAATTAACCTCGCAGTGATCAACCTCATTCCGTTTCCTGCATTGGACGGCGGACGTTTACTTTTTGTTGCTATCGAAGCAATCATTCGTCGACCTATTCCTGCCGGCTTCGTGCGTTGGACGAATGCTATTGGTTTTGGATTACTCCTCATCCTCATGCTTGTCATCACAGGACATGACATCATTAAGTTGTTTTGAGCTATTGTTTTTTACTCCTTGTATACATAAGATCTAAAAAATTAACTCTATCAAGACTTTCCTTGACAGGAAATGACCAGTACTCTACTATTCAAAACAGAGAGAAAGAGCCTCGAGTCGCAGGAAACTTAAGCTGTATAGGCATTTCATGATTTACATTTTCCACTCCCGGAAAATAACTTTTCTTGTATAATTCCGTTCAGTCTTATGATGTTCCTAAACCACTTGATGTGCGATGACTTCTCTCTACCCATCCGATCCCCTTGCTTTTACAGGCGAGGGGATTATTTCATATTTTTTGCCCAAAAAACTGTTTTCCTGTACTATGGACTCATGCGACAATCACAACTTTTTACAAAAACACGAAAGGAAGTACCTGCTGACGAGACATCCAAAAATGCTCAGTTACTTATCCGTGCTGGATATATAAACAAAGAGATTGCCGGTGTGTATGACTACTTGCCACTTGGCTTACGTGTGTTTAAAAAAATTGAAAACATTATTCGTGAAGAAATGAATACGATTGGAGGACAGGAGATTGCTATGACTGCACTCCAAAATACAGACCTCTGGCAGAAAAGTGGTCGATGGGACGATACAGTAATTGACGTGTGGTTTAAGGCCAAGTTAAAAAATGGTGTAGAAATTGGACTTGGAACGACACACGAGGAGCCTGTCACTACTATCATGACTCAGTATGTGCAGTCGTACAAAGATTTACCATTTTCTGCATACCAATTCCAAACAAAATTTAGAAATGAAACTCGAGCGAAAAGTGGTATTATGCGCACACGCGAATTTGTAATGAAAGATTTGTATTCTTTTCATCAGACACAATCTGATCTGGATGAATTTTACGAAATTGTAGGTACTGCATATGCTCGAATTTTTGAGCGAGTCGGCTTGGGAGAAAAAACATACAAAACTTTTGCATCTGGTGGGGCATTTTCTAAATACAGCCACGAATTTCAAACGATATGCGATGCAGGTGAGGACATTATATATGTCGATGAAAATAAAAAAATCGCAGTGAATAAAGAAGTCTACATAGAAAGTGTGTTGACTGATCTTGAATTAAACAAAGATAACTTAGTAGAAATGAAGGCAGTTGAAGTTGGAAATATTTTTAAACTTGGTACGCGCTTCTCCGATCCCCTTGGTTTGTCATATGTTCACGAAAGCGGAGAGAAAGTAAACGTGGTAATGGGTTGCTACGGAATTGGTCTCGGAAGGCTTATGGGAGTCATTGCTGAAATTTTTGCGGATGATAAAGGTCTTGTCTGGCCGAGGGAAGTTTCTCCTTTTGCAGTACATGTCGTCCAGCTCGGTAATTCAGCTGAGACAATTGCCGCAGCCGATGAACTTTATCGAAATCTTCGAACACACTCTATCGAGGTCCTCTACGACGACCGCGATATGCGAGCAGGGGAGAAATTCGCAGATGCCGACCTCATCGGTATTCCACTTCGCATCGTTATTTCGGACAAAACTATCAAAGAGAAAAAAATGGAAGTGAAGTTACGCACATCGAGTGAATCGGAGATGATGTCGAGCGAGGAGGTAATGAAGTTACTAATCAATTAAAACATTGTCTCGACAGAACTTTTTTGAGACATTACGTGGGGGATTATGAAACAACAGCTATCGAGTAATAGAAACACGAAAAAGCACATTCTTTTCTTGATCGACGAGCAAAGCAAAAAGTTGGCAAACTTTTATGCGATTCTAAAAAAAAGTTCTGCTAATTATGACGTTTTAAAATATATAAAATTTTAATGCTTAATACATTTAAAAAAGTAAAACGATTTTTTTCCAACGACATTGGTATCGACCTTGGCACCGCCAATACACTCGTATATGTATCTGGTCGAGGTATTGTGTTAAACGAGCCTTCTGTCGTAGCAGTAAATTCAAAAACTGGTCGAGTTGTTGCTGTTGGTAGCGATGCAAAAGCCATGCTTGGGCGTACCCCGGGACACATCACAGCTATTCGACCTCTTGTCAATGGTGTTATTTCAGACTTTGAAGTAACAGAGGAAATGATCACCTACCTTTTAAATAAAGTACAAAAAGATGATAAAAAACTTTTAGGACCGCGAGTGGTTGTTGGGGTGCCTTCTGGAATTACTAATGTTGAAATCCGGGCCGTACGTGATGCTACGCGAAATGCCGGGGCAAGTGAAGTGCACATCGTAGAAGAACCAATGGCTGCAGCTATTGGTATTCGGCTTCCTGTTCTCGATCCAGTAGGCTCAATGGTTATCGACATAGGTGGTGGTACAACAGACATAGCAGTTATTTCTCTTGGTGGAATTGTCCGCTCAAAAAACCTCCATATCGCTGGCGACAAATTAAATCAAGATATTATTGCTTACATGCGTAATGAATTTAAAATACTTATCGGAGAAAAAACAGCAGAACATGTTAAAATATCTATCGGATCTATTGTCCCAGGCGGAGAACCTAAAGAGGAACGAGTCAAAGGTCGCGACCTTATTTCTGGTCTTCCACGAGAAGTAGTGGTCACGGATTCAGACATACGTGAAGCCATTACACAATCAATCAACGTACTTGTGGAAGCAGTCAAAGAAGTTATTGAAATAACCCCGCCAGAAATTCTCTCAGACATCATGCATCGAGGGATTTTTCTCGTTGGAGGAGGGGCTCTTATTGGCGGTTTAGGTGAAATTATTGCTGAATATACTAACATTCCTGTACACCAAGCCCAGGAACCACTGACCGCCGTTTGTCGCGGAACGGGAATCATTCTAGAGCACATCGAAAGTTTTGCAGACGTCCTTATTCAAAATGAAAATGAACTTCCTCCCAAAAAATAGCTATACAAAAAGTCATAGTGCTCATTTTAATTTCCGTCGAAAATCTCTCGTTCGCTCAAGTATTTATTGGGTACTTGGCATTTTTTTTCTTTTGGCACTCATTATTTATTTTTTTCCAAAAACTGTCCGAACAAGTTCATATACCGTAGCACGACCAATATGGATTATCCAAGAGGAAACAGTGTCTACTATTTCAAAAATTAGAGATTTCTTTACTTTTAAGAGTTGGCTGACACGCGAAAATCAAGCACTGAGAGATGAGGTTACTGCGCTCTCGTTGCAAGCAAATGATTATGACACCATTCTCAAAGAAAATGATGATTTGAAAATCTTAATGGGTCGACAGCAGGCTCTTGGCTCAAGTACAGAAGATGTCAATGGTCATATTTTGCGTCGTGTACTCAGTCGCATAATTTCAAAGCCTCCACGTTCTCCATATGATACGTTGGTGATAGACACCGGTTCTTCAGAGGGAATAACCGTAGGAAGTAAAGTATTTATTTCAAGCACTCTAGTTGTCGGACTCGTGACTGATGTGACACCTCACTCGTCGCTTGTGACTCTGTTTTCAGCATCTGGTCAAAAAACAGTAGCAGAAAATTTTCGCACTGCAGCGACATTTGAAATAAGCGGTCAAGGCGGAGCAACCATGACCATAACCGTTCCAAAGGAAACTGACATATTGTGGGGAGATAAATTTGTATATTCTGCACTTACTCCCGCAACTCTTGGATTGGTGTACTATGTGGACAATACTTCACAAAGCTCGTTTAAAACTATTTACATAAGGACTCAAACAAATGTTTTTGCTATAAAGTGGGTGTTTGTCGAAAAGAAATTATAATTTCATCATTTTTCCAGTTTTACACTAGTCCCATGAAAAATAAAATTAAAAAAATTACTTCACATGCATACAATCGAGCAATACTAGATATTGTTATATTTATTTTGGTGCTTGTCATTCCGTGGTGGTTGTCGACTTGTATTATCATAGGACTCATCGCCTATTTTCCATTATATCTTGAGGCACTTTTTTTTAGTTTTTTGTTTGATACACTGTACACAAGTCGATACGCATTTCCATACATCTTTTTAACTTTCTCTGCCGTTCTTATTATTATTGTTTCTCTTATTCGAACTCGTATCCGAACATAATGCTTCATCAATTTAAATCTTTTTTTAAAAGCCAGATACGGCGGAAATATCAAAGTATAGATCCAGATGAGATATTTTTGGACTCTCAAAATTTACCAGATTTTAACGTGCACCAGTTCGAAGGGCGAATTGAAAAAACCATTGGACGAAAAGTGTTTGGAGGTCTCACTTTTTTTATTTGCTGTGTCGGTATCATTTTTTTTTGGAAAATGTGGCAGTTACAAGTAATTCATGGTGGGGTATTTAAAGCAAAAAGTGACAATAATAGTTTGCGGACAACTCATGTTTTTGCTGATCGTGGAATGATACTCGATCGTCATGATTTACCATTGGTGTGGAACGATATTTCTGCTACCACCTCTGACTTTTCACTCCGCATATATGCCACATCGACTGGACTTTCTACAACTCTTGGATACATTAAATACCCAATAAAAGATTCCTCTGGTTTTTATTACCAAAACAATTTTGTTGCTAAAAATGGTCTGGAAAAAGTATACGATACAGAACTTACGGGTGTTGAAGGAAAAAAAATTGTCGAAACTGATGTCAAGGGTAACGTCATATCAAAAAGTGTGATCGAGGCGCCGGTTAATGGTCAAAATGTAACCCTCAGCATAGATAGCAGGGTCCAGAAAAAATTATATGAATCAATGCTCGATATTGCGGGCCGGGCAGGGTATAGGGGAGGAGCAGCAGTTATAATGGACGTTCATACAGGGGAAATTATTGCCAGCGCAAACTTTCCTGAGTACGATTCTGGAGTTTTGACAGACGGAAAAGACTTTTCGCGTATTAATGCTTGGATTGCAGATAAAAATAATCCTTTTCTCAATCGTGTGGTAGACGGTTTGTATACTCCTGGCTCAATTGTGAAACCATTTATTGCTATGGGGGTTCTTGACCAACATGTTATCGATCCACGTGCCACCATTCTTTCCACTGGCTCAATTTCTGTTCCCAACCCATATGATTCCAAAAATCCAACAATATTTCTAGACTGGCGAGCACATGGATACGTTGATCTGCGCCATGCTCTCGCGGTGTCTTCTGATGTATATTTTTATGAAGTAAGCGGTGGTTTCCAAAATGGTACCATAATACAAAAGGGAATTGGTATTGATAATGTTGAAAAATATGTACGCATGTTTGGATTTGGTACAACAACCAATATTGCTTTCCCAGGTGAGAGAAAGGGCATCATTCCAGATCCAATATGGAAAGCGCTTAATTTCAAAGGCGAAGCATGGCGAATTGGTGATACATATCATACCGCCATAGGTCAGTATGGATTCCAAGTGACACCGATTCAGGCGGTCCGAGCCACGGCTGCAATTGCAAATGGTGGATTCTTGCTCACTCCAACATTTCTTCGTGGACAAATTCCACAAACCGTTGGGCGCATCGACCTTGATCCTTCATTTTTTAGAATTATTCGCGAAGGTATGCGCTTGTCTGTAACAGAAGGAACTTCTGCACCACTTAATCTGTCTTTTGTCACCATAGCATCAAAAACCGGTACCGCGCAGCTCGGAGCCTTAAAAGAAGAGGTTAATTCATGGGTGGAAGGTTTTTGGCCATATGAAAATCCACACTATGCTTTTGCGGTTGTCATGGAGCGTGGATCAAAAAATAATCAATTTAGTTCGACACTTGTCATGAAAGATCTTTTTGATTGGATGGGAGTTTATGCAACAGAATATTTAAAGTAAATGTTCATACGTAGAATTTTTGACTCAAACCTGTTTTTACGCTATATTAGTACTAATTATTATAGAATTATATAAAATAATTAAAATCATAAACCCATGAATGACAAGGAATATTTAACTCAAGAAAAATTTGATGAGTTTACAAAAGAGCTTTCCTATCTTAAGGGCACTCGACGTAAGGAAGTGGCTGAAAGTTTGGAGTATTCTAAAGCTCTCGGAGACCTTTCTGAGAATGCGGAGTACCACGAAGCACGCGATATGCAAGCTACCATAGAGGACCGAATAGCTCACCTCGAAGGTCTCTTAAAAAACGCTATGATTGTCTCCTCGCAAAATAATTCAACAGTAGTCAATATAGGGTCACTTGTAACAGTCAAAAAAGATAACAAGACAAGTGTATACGCAATTGTCGGTTCTGAAGAGTCAAATGTCACTTCTAATAAGATTTCAATTCGTTCACCTTTCGGTCAAGCCGTCCTTGGTAAGAAAAAAGGCGATACTTTTTCATTTAAAACCCCAGGTGGTCACGTTGAGTACATTGTAATAGAAATAAAATAAAAAATAACACTAATAACTTTTTTTATTTTTTAAAATACATGATACACTGTTCCCATGGCCTCACTTGAAGAAATTCGTTCGGCTCGACTAACCAAAGTAGACATTCTCCGGTCAAAAGGTATTGACCCGTACCCCGCGCGCGTACCACGGGATTTTTCCATAGCGGTGCTTAAATGTGACTTTCAAAAATACGTACAGCAAAGTAAGAAAGAAGATACTAGCAAAAAAGAACAGGTACTTTTTTCAATTGCAGGGAGAATCATGGCTATCCGCGGTCAAGGAGCGATACTTTTTGTTGTACTTTTTGACGGAACGGAAAAGTTTCAAGTAATTATTAAGAAGGATATCCTTGAGAAGTCAGCCCTAGGCAACGCCTCGGGCCAGTCGAATCAGCCCGAGGCGTTGCCTAGGGCTGGCACTGATTTTCAGCTTTTTACAGATACGGTTGATATTGGTGATTTTATTTCTATCACAGGTGAAGCTATACTTTCCGACCGAGGTGAACCTTCCATCTTGGCGCATTTATGGACAATGGCGGGTAAGTCCCTCTTGCCATTGCCGGAAAAATGGGCAGGACTTCAAGATGTTGAGGAGCGCTACCGTAAGCGATATTTGGATTTACTCATGAATTCAGAACTCCGCGAACTTATTGTCAAAAAAAGTAAATTTTGGGACGTAACGAGAAGTTTTTTGAAAGAACGCGGCTTTTTAGAAGTAGAAACACCAACACTCGAAACAACAACAGGGGGTGCTGAGGCGGAACCATTTAAAACACACCACAACGACTACGACTTAGATGTTTTTTTGCGTATTTCAGTTGGTGAACTATGGCAGAAACGGCTTATGGCAGGTGGTTTTGATAAAACGTTTGAAATAGGCAGGGTATATCGCAATGAAGGCACATCTCCCGAACACGCACAGGAATTTACTAATATGGAGTTTTACTGGTCGTTTGCAGACTATCGAGATGGAATGAAGTTGGTAAAAGAAATGTACATCACAATTGCTAGAGAAGTGTTTGGTAGAACGGAATTTACATCCCACGGACATACATTTGACTTGGCTCATGAATGGGCAGAAATTAAATACAGTGATGAAATTAAAAATCAAACAGGCGTTGACATTGAATACGCAACAGAAAATGAAATAATAGAAAAATTAAAAAATCTCGGAGTAAAATACGATGGGACAAATCGAGAGCGACTAACAGATACGCTGTGGAAATTTTGCCGTAAAAATATTTCTGGTCCTGCATTTCTTGTTGACCACCCCGTGCTTGTCGCTCCTTTAGCTAAAAGTATTTTAGGAGAAAATAAGGTACAAATGTTCCAGCCCATCTTTGCAGGTAGCGAAATCGGGCGAGGATATTCTGAACTCAACGATCCGATTGACCAAAAGAGTCGCTTTGAAGCACAGCAAAAACTCTTAGAAAATGGTGATACCGAAGCGATGATGTCAGATTTTGAATTTATTGAAATGCTTGAACACGGTATGCCGCCAACATGCGGTTTTGGTTTTGGCGAGCGCATGTTTGCTATTCTTGTAGATAAACCCCTCCGTGACTTACAGTTGTTTCCACTCATGCGGCCAAAGGTTGAGTAATCAATGCTGAAATGCTCAAGAAAAATCCGTCCTTATGGCGGATTTTTTGTGTTTATTTTACATTCTAAAATAATTGTTTTCTTGTGCAAATTCCAAAAGAAAAAGTGGATAAGTATATTGTAAGTGGGATAAAGTGGTATATACTAGTAAGTAAGTGGGAAGAAGTGGTAAATAATACTTTCTGCTAAACCACTATGTTAATCGGAGAATACACACACACCCTCGACGACAAAAACCGCCTCTCGCTGCCAGCGAAGTTTCGAAGTGTCTTGGGGAAAAAAGTGGTAGTTACTCCAGGCCTCGACCAGTGTCTTTTCGTTTTTACTCTTTTTGAATGGAAAAAGATAGAGGAGAAATTGACCGATGCATCACTTTTAACGGCCGACAACCGCAGTTTTAACCGCTTTATGTTTGCTGGAGCGGTCGAGGCGGAGATAGATTCAATTGGGCGTATCCTCATTCCAGATTTTTTGCGAGATCGAGCTAATTTGAAAGCAAAAGTAGCAGTTATTGGCGTTTCCTCTCGTGTTGAAATCTGGAATGAAAAAACATGGAGTGAGTACAAAAAGGTTGTGGAAAAACAAGCCGATACGCTTGCAGAAAAGCTTGGTCAAGTAGGGGTACTGTAAGAAATATGATACATAGAACTGTTCTTTTACATGAAGCAATTGATGGATTAG
>JBBQLO010000014.1:0-19969 GCA_038327915.1 Parcubacteria group bacterium
CATGGAAATCTTTGGAAGAATACTTACACTTTTACAATTATGAAAGAATACATCTCGGGAAATATCTAAACGGAATGATACCGGTCGAGAAATTGAATTATTATTTATCCACAGTGTCACCCTTGAAGGTTAACTGAACAATAGCTTGACTTTTATTTTTGTGAGGAGTATACTGGTACCAACATCAGAATTTAGGTTTGAATATAAGTTTTGCACTATCGCAAAACACCTGAAATTCAAGAAAACATCATAAGTCAGAAATCATTTTGATATTTTGACTTGAGAACATCGAAGACACCTCTGTGTCTTTTTTCTGTATACATCTTTGAAACAGCCCGAGTACTACTTATTAGCGCATTTATTATTCGCACTAATTACACAACTCACATGGAATACAAACTTATATCCCATTTAACTCCAACCGTATCGATGTTCGCAGATAACCACCAATATATTTTGATCGTGAAAAATAATTCTTCTCAACCACTTAAGCGAGGTCATCATATGTATTTTATCTCGTTGACTGGGTGTCTCCAGGAATTTGTCAATCGACAAATCAGAAGTGCACTTGCAAATGGAGCAGACAAAACTGTTTCAGATATGGTACGAATTATTCAAAAGACAAGACATGAAGTTTTGAATTTACTGAAACCCTTTGAGAATATCGTCAGTGATATACAACAATAGAAGCCAGTCTTAGTCAGGTAGAGGGTAGGAAAGTGATGCCTTGCAGTCTCAAGACGATACTTTATACCACCCTAATTAAATCTTAGTCAAAAACACACCAAATGAATCAAATTGAACCAATCGCAAGTCCAACTAACTGTTGGCACTAATCACAATGGTATTGTTATCGAGCCATTAGAGGACAGCATTGAAAATCTGAGAAGACTAGGTTTAAGTGAAGAGGAATTAAAAAAATTGTTTGAAACCATCGACGCGATCATTGAAAATCGCCTGGATGCATTATTAAATAACATGCAAAAAATATGAAAATAAAAAAGAAGATCGAAGTACTTACATACACCCAAGCTCTATTGTATTGTCGTGTTTCCACAGTGGGTCAGGTAACAGACGGCAGTGGATTAGAGAGCCAGGAACAAAGATGCAGAGAGTACGCTAGAAATAAGGGGTATAGTGTGGAACGTGTATTTGTTGATTCATATACAGGAGGAGGTGATTTTATGAATCGCCCAGGTATGCGAGCATTATTGGAATATGTCGACAAAAATCCACATACCAATTATGTAGTGATTTTTGACGACTTGAAACGATTTGCTCGTGATACCGAATTTCATTTTAAATTGCGTTCTGCTTTCAAAGCACGTGATATAAGACCAGAATGTCTAAATTACAATTTTGACGATTCGCCAGAAGGTGTATTTGTTGAAACTATTTTTGCTGCACAGGGTAAGTTGGAGAAAGATCAGAATAGACGACAGGTTATACAGAAAATGACTTCGCGGCTCAAAGCAGGATATTGGCCATTTTACGCACCACCTGGTTATATACAAAAGAGAGATCCTATTCATGGCAAGATTTTGATTCAAGATAATCCTAAGGCAAAAATAATCACTGAAGCATTGGAGGGTTTTGCAAGCGGTAGGTTTCAGGAACAGATGGATGTGTGCAAATTTCTGGTCTCAAAGAATTACTTCGCAAAGAGCAGTTACTATAACCGCTTAACAATAATTAAACGTATGCTGACTCGTTCTTTGTATGCTGGGTACATTGAGTATCCAGATTGGAAAGTTGCTCGACGGATCGGACATCACAAATCACTGATACCGAAAGAAATTTTTGAGAAAATCCAAAATAAGCTTAAAGGCAAAATCAGCATGCGATATAGAAAAGATGTGAATGTAGATTTTCCACTACGTGGTTTCATATTATGTTCTGAATGTGAACGAGAACTGACATCGAGTTGGTGTAGTGGTCGACACAACAAAAAGTATCCTTACTATCGTTGTGTTTGGCCACAATGTCCAATGAAGAACAAAAGCATCCAAAGACATCTTCCTGAAAATCAACTCCTAGATATTCTTCAAAAATCTAAACCCAAACAAGAGCTTTTGGACTATATAAAATCAAGACTCGTCATTAAGTGGGAAGGAGCAGAAAGAAATATAAAAGAGACTGAGAAATCGGTTAGTATGACTGTGGCAAACATTAAGTCGCGAATACAAAATCTTGTTTCAATGATCGACTCGAATAAGAGCGGTGCGGTCAATGAAGCATATGAGCGTCAGATTGAGGAACTGAGTCAACAAGAAATGTTGGAAGCGAGCAGATTAAGCAAAATATCCAGTGGCAAGATTAATTTTGAAACCGCTCTGGAATTGGTTATGAGTGTGGTAGATAACCCTTATGAACGTTGGCAAAAAGGCGATTTGACGCATAGAAGACTGTTGTTGAATATGGTGTTCAATAAGAAAGTTGCATATAGCAAAAATCACGGCTTTGAAACCGCGAATTTACAGCTACCAATAAAGGTTTTTGAGCAAAATAATCGCTCAAATGTATATGATGTGGAGATGGCGACATTGAAGCCGCGTGCACAGGATAGATTGAAATGAATCTACAACGCGTAGGATGTTTAATATTCTAGATTATAATGCTTGAAACAACCAAAATACATTATAATTGATTCTCTAACTGTCGACACGTGGCGAGAAAGCACGTGCCCTAACCTGAAAGTTATATCAATGAGGTGCCGTATCAGATGTCAGGCACATCACCGCCTCAAAGGCAAGTGCTGTTAGGCAGCTGCGTAAGAGAAAGCAAAGTTGTTCGCCGTAAAATACGGAGAAACAGTTTTACTCTTAGTTACGTTGTTTACACGTAGCGTTTCCGAGCTGATTTAGGAGGGCTCGGCACTCCGCGTCGCACATATCAATGCGTAAACTGTGTCAAAACCTTGCATCCCCATGTCAAAGTGAAATAAGGTTTCATTCTGACATCGAGATGGGTTTTGTGTGTTGTCAATGTACTTGTACGTTTGCTAGTCAAAAGTGTTTATATTTTATAAATCAAAATTCTTTCATATCTCGTGCAATGTCTCTTTGACTTGTCCGTTTTTTGAGTGTTTCGCGCTTGTCGAATTTTTTCTTTCCTTTTGCCGTGGTTATGTCGATTTTGATAACTCTACCCTTATTATAAACCGATATAGGCACCACTGTCAATCCTTTTGTTTGTTCTGTGTCCGACAACTCGTAAATTTCTTTTTTGGTGAGGAGGAGTTTTCGATTGCGATACGGATCATACTCGGTTGGTGTGTTGTCCTGCTGATAGGGAGGAATAAACATACCTATAATAAAAGCTTCTCCTCCTCGAATTGTGATATGGCTTCCCTCAAGAGAGCCTTGACCTTGACGCAAGGATTTGACTTCAAATCCAAAAAGCTCAACACCTGCTTTGTATTGCTCTATAAATTCATAATTAAAACTTGCTTTTCTGTTGGTAATAAAACTCATGCGAGCATTGTATCAGCTCTTGTTGCAAAAGAGTAGGAAGAAATTTGCTTTTTACAAACAGTCATGTTGTTTACAAATTAGTGTTGATTAATTTCTTTTTATACATTTTGGTGTATACTATTTCGACTTATGAATACATTACCGCAAGGAGAAGGTCAAAAAAAAGTTTTATTGAAAAAAACACCAGGGGATAAAGACCCTGGTGGTACTTCGATTATAACTTATATTGTTTCTGTTCTTATTATTTTTATAGTACTTTCTGCTGGGTATTCATATGTTTCAGATACTTCTAAAAAATCTTTACCAATTCCTATTTCAGTACTTTCTTCCGATATTAAATCAGGCTTAGTCACTTCGGTAGTGGTGAGGGGCAATGATCTCGAACTATCTTATAAAGATGGCTCCAGCAAAAAATCTAAAAAAGAAGATACCGCCGCACTATCTCAAACATTTGTAAATTACGGTGTAACACCTGCTCAGCTTGCGGCGGTTAAGATAGATATTCAAAATGAAAACAGTTTGAGTTATTGGATTATTAATCTTGCCCCTATTGTACTTCCCGTTATTTTTCTTCTTGTTATTGTGTGGTTTATTACGCGACAAGTTAAAGGTGCGGGCATTCAAGCCCTCACATTCGGTCAGTCAAAAGCACGAATGATTGATCCGAATGATACATCTCAGCGGGTAACATTTAAAGATGTGGCGGGGGCAAAAGAAGCAAAAGAAGAATTGCTTGAAATTGTAGATTTTCTCCGCAATCCAAAAAAGTTTTTAGAAATAGGTGCCCGAATTCCAAAAGGAATTCTTCTTATGGGAGCCCCCGGAACAGGTAAGACACTTTTGGCTCGTGCAGTTGCAGGAGAGGCGGGAGTAGCCTTTCTTTCAATTTCTGGATCTGAATTTGTGGAAATGTTTGTTGGTGTCGGTGCGTCAAGAGTGAGAGACCTTTTTCAGATGGCAAAAAAAGCTGCGCCCGCTATTATTTTTGTCGATGAGATTGATGCAGTAGGTCGAGCTCGTGGAGTTGGTGCAGGTGGTGGTAATGACGAACGTGAGCAAACCCTAAACCAGATTTTGGTAGAGATGGATGGTTTTGAACCTAACGAAAAAGTCATTGTTATGGCAGCAACTAATCGGCCTGATGTGCTTGATCCCGCTTTGTTGCGCCCCGGACGCTTTGATAGACGAGTAACACTTGATTTGCCAGATCGCCAGGATCGTGAAGAAATTTTGAAAGTGCACAGTACCAAAAAACCTTTTGCAGAAGACGTGAATTTGTCTGTCATTGCGGAACGTACGCCGGGTTTTTCGGGTGCTGATTTGTATTCCCTCATGAATGAGGGGGCTATTTTGGCGGCACGGGAAAATCGCACCAAAATTTCTCAATACGATCTTATTCGTTCTATTGAAAAAGTAATGCTTGGGCCCGAGCGTCGGTCACATATTTTGTCTAAAAAAGAAAAAGAAATTACTGCATATCACGAAGCCGGGCACGCCGTTCTCGCATCACTTTTGCCCTATGCTGACCCAGTTCATAAAATATCGATTATTTCACGTGGTCATGCTGCTGGATATGTTCTGAAGTTGCCACTGGAAGATCGTAAATTGCAGTCTAAGAAAGAATTTCTCGACGATATTGCTGTTTCTCTCGGGGGCTATGTAACAGAAAAAATACTTTTTGATGATTTAACTACAGGACCTTCAAACGATTTACAGGTGTCTACTGCACTAGCAAGGGATATGGTTACTAAATATGGCATGTCCGACATGCTCGGTCCAGTCGCACTCGAAGGTCAAGGTGGGAAAGTTTTGTTTGGTCGCGGTGTGGAGGAGAAAGATTTTTCAGAAAAAGTGGCAACCGATATAGACTCGGAAATCTCACGTATTATGAATGAAGCTCGTGTCAAAGCTGAGAAGGTAATTACGGAGAATCGAAAACTGCTCGATGCTATTGCACAGCGACTCATTGCCGTGGAAACAATAGAGCGTGCTGAATTTGAACAAATTCTCATTGCAAATGGTGTAACACCAAAAAAGAAATTGGATATTGAACACCAAGTGTGGGATCACTGACGGGATCAAGTGGGGTGCCACCATGTCCTAATGCTATTGATTATTTTCTTTTTTTTATTAGGCTTATGTATGGAGGTTCTGATGTTCCCTTACTACTTTTTGGCTCAAAAAAGTGAAGATACTTTTTCTTCAAATCGCGCAGCCGCGATTTTCGGAGCAATTCTTGCTATTTTTCTTTCATGGGTCCCTTTGGTGGGCATAGTTTATTTTTTGTATACCCACCTTGTCACAAAAAGTTAATGCGAGGGAGGGTACAAACACGGGCCCCTAGTTGTCGCGAGGACAAGTGGGGGTTTTCTTTTTGATTTAATTCTATGTTACTATGAGAAAAATCCGCCCGTAGTTCAGTTGGTTAGAACATCGAGCTTATACCTCGGGGGTCCTTGGTTCGAGTCCAAGCGGGCGGACAATTTACTTCGGAAATTCACTCAGTAATTCGTTTGAATTGTAAAACTGTGCAGCGATGGTGCCAAAACTGTATGTTTGGTTACCTATAGGTATTGGAGCACCACCGGACTGTGGATTGGCGTTTGGTTTGGATCCTGAGAAGCCGATGTTGTATAGAGTAGATAGGATTTCAGGCCTATCAGAAATATTAAAACCAGCTTGTTTCCACTGGTGTTCAATTTCTGCAAGATACAAACCAGCATACAAGTAGTTGTAATAGTGCTTATGTTGGTCAGTCATTCGAGTAAATCGTTCCATCGAAACATCGGTAGAATTATTTGCACTGTTGCCAGATGTACTAGCTGTTTTGAAATCTAAGATATGTTCGTACTGTAGACCGAGATAATATGGTGATGTGGGGTTTTTCAAATTATTTTCAATATGTACTGCAGTGTCTTCTTTTATTCCCATGACACCCCATGAAAATTGAGTCTGACTACCAAGAATTTTAAGTGGCTCAAAAAACTTTTTATAGGATTCCCGATCATCGTAAAAAAATCGAAGTTGTTCTGCTACAAGATTGCTGACAATAAGTCGAGCGGGGACTCCCGAGGCAATGGCAGAACGGTTTATAATTTCAGTTTCTTTTTGTAGAGCTGTTTTTAGTGTTTGCCATTCGGGCAATGTTTGCCAGTAATATGTCTTGTCTTTGCCACTTGGCAGGTGTGTATTGTGTAAAAAGTCACTTCGCTGGTTATCTATGATACCACCGGTCTTAGTCAGACCAAGTTTGATAGCAAAATATCCTGCCGTCAGAATGAAACCAATTGTTGCAAAAATATAAATTAAAATGTAGAAAATTTTTTTAAGCATTGTGTTGACGGCGAGAGAGATTTTGAGATTATCATATTTTTCTTTTTACTCAAAATGTATTTTCTCAGTTCTCGAATCAAAATATTTCTTAATGAATGGATATTTTTTAAAATTCGGATCATCTTCGACAAGAGCGAAGGCTTCAGTACGAGCCGCCTCAACCATTTTTATATTTTGTATTCCTTCCATGGCGAGATCTGAAATACCCCATTGTTTGCGACCGTAGAGTTCACCTGCACCACGCTGTGCGAGATCAAATTCTGAGAGTTCAAAACCATTTTTAGCGGTAATGAGTGCTTTGAGCCGGTCACGTGTTTTTTCACTTTTACTCTCCGCAAATACAAAGCAATATGCTTGGTGATTGGAACGTATGACTCGACCGCGGAGCTGGTGGAGTTGGGAGAGGCCAAAACGCTCAGCGCCTTCTATGATAATCATGGTGGAGTTTGGTACGTTTACGCCTACCTCGACGACAGATGTAGCAACAAGTATGTCAATGCTGTGGCTCAAGAACCGAGACATTGTTTTTTCTTTTTCTGCTGGAGTCATTTTGCTATGGAGTATGTCAATGTTCCAGTTCTGAAAAATATCATTTTTTAGCCGTTTTGCTTCTTCTGTTACGGACTTCGCCATGACTGCACCTTCTTTGTCTGGGTCAGGTTCGTTGATACGAGGACAAATAACATAAAGTTGACGACCGTTTTTTAATTCAGATCGGATGTGTTCGTACGTTTTTTCACGTTCGGTCTGTAGTATTATTTTAGTAATAATTGGTTTGCGTCCAACAGGCATTTGATCGAGGAGAGTGAGATCGAGATCGCCATAAATGGTCAGGGCGAGTGTTCGGGGGATGGGTGTTGCGGTCATTGAAAGGAGGTGAGGCATCATGTTGTTCGTATTATTTTGATTTCTACTTTTGTCACTACTTTTTTGTGTATCCTTGGTAGTTAGTTTTTGGCGCTGCATGGTCCCGAAGCGATGCTGTTCGTCGATAACGACAAGTGCTAAATGTTTGAATACGACGGATTTATAAATGAGCGCATGAGTACCGATGAGTATTGGTATCTCACCATTTGCAACCCATTTCAATAGCTGGGTTCGGGAGATTGCGGTCGATCCAGACGGATCAACTTTAGATGGAAATATCTGGCACCCAGAACCAGTGATGAGGCCAATTTTAATAGGTAAATGGCGGAAGTACTGAATAAAATTCTCAAAGTGCTGTTTGACAAGTATTTCGGTCGGAGCCATGTAAGCGACTTGCAAGTTACCAAAGTTTTGTCCGTGAGGGCGGGAAGTCGCGACTGCAAAAGCGATTGTGGCTGCCACAGCCGTTTTGCCAGAACCGACATCTCCTTCGAGAAGTCGTGCCATTGGATATGTTTTCCTGAAATCGACGAGAATGGTCTCTATCGCTCGAGTTTGGGAGTCGGTTGGTTTGAAAGGAAAACGACTGACAAAATCTGTGATATCCTGAGAACTTTTTTCAACGGTAAACGCTTTTTCTTTTTGCGAGAGTTTACGTTCACGCTGTTTCTCTAACTGAATAAAAAATATTTCTTCAAAGGCAAATCGTTTTCGAGCTGAAAGCGCGTCGCTTTGATTTTTTGGCGCGTGGATCCAGACTAGAGCAGTGGTAATTGTTGGTAAATTGTATTTATGAAGTATTTCTTCTGGAAGGGGGTCATGTAGTGTATCTAAAATTCCACTTTTAAAAATTTTTTGTATAGTGTGATATATCCAATGTGAGCTGACACCCTTACTCTCTGCATACACTGGATATAAAATGTGTTCGTCCTGACCTGGGCCAAAAAGTGATTCACCTACTGCATTTGGAATTTCTCGGACTACCTCTATTTTTGGATTGCTCATGTACAGTCCGCCCGTTTTTCTCTGGCTGACCCTACCCTCCACTCGAACAAGTTGACCGTCTGCTATCATTTTTGCAATATAGGGCTGATTGAACCAGACGATTTTTATGCGCCCATGATCGTCTTCTATTACCCCTTCGCTCATGGCGATTTTTTTTACAAAACCTTTGCTTGTTTTTAATTCAGAAATTCTACCGTACACGACTGCATCCGAACCGGACACAAGAGAACTTATACTTTTAATCTCGCTTGTATTGCCGTATCGAACTGGAAAATAGTACAGTAAATCTTCTACCGTATTCACTCCAAGCTTTTTAAGAGCTTTTTTTTGGACTTCCATGAGGCGAAATTCTGAAGCGAGTAGGGAATCGAGTTTCATTACCCATAGTGTAGCCCAATCTCCTCCACCTGCATACACCTGATATATACTGATTTTAATTTTGTATACATCAGGTGTATGTACGTCCTCTTGTAGTTCTTTTATGTTACATAAAACATATTTTTCTTTTTTCTTATCATCCCTTCTCTTGCTAGATCTGCTAAATTTTTAGTAATAGCTTGAGTAGAGATTCCGACAGAATATCCAGAATCGTTGAAAGTTTTGACTAATTCTTTTTGTGTCCTTGGTTTTTCTAAAATCAGTTTTAATATTTGCGAACGTTTTTCTCGGTTTGATCCCTTAAAAGGGGATTGTTTCATGTGATGTTTACTTTCTCTACTCGGATTATGTGTTTCCTTTAAAAAAGCACCATAGTCAAAAAGTGCCCAATACCATTCACGAGAATTTTCACGGTCCAGTGTTTTTTCGATAAGAGGTAGTATCTCACGGTCATGCACATCTTTTGCATCTTGAAAGAAGAAATGAATAAAGACCGAACGGATATTTGTTTCGATAACAACCACAGGAATATTCCACGCAAAAGCAAGTATGTCTCCAGCGGTAGCTGGACCAACGCCTGGGAGTGTTTGCAATATTTTAAAATTTTTTGGAAATATTCCACTAAATTCTTTTTCTATTTTTACGGATGTTTGCTTGAGGTACAGTGCTCGACGATTGTAGCCGAGCTCTTGCCATTCTTGAAGCACTTCGGAAAGTGTCGCTGTCGCCAGTGCGTGTGTCGTAGGGAATTTTTCTATAAACGATACATACCTCGGCATAACTCGCACAGCTTGGGTTTGCTGGAGCATAACTTCAGACACCAAAATTTTATACGGGTCTCTTGTGTGTCGCCATGGAAAATCTCTCCTGTATATTTTGAAGTATGTCCAAACACTCTTTTTGAATGTGCTGATACGCATGGAGCAAGTGTAACAAAAAATTCTCCATTTGTGGTGGAGAATTTTTTAATTTTTTGCATTTTTTACCTCGTCGACGAAATCGTTTGGCTTAGTTCTGAAGCACTGTTGGCCACTGGAGCAGTGACTGTGATGCGACCCGTCGTCGCGTCTTTTGCTATGGTGTATCCAGTGTTGTAGGTGTCTGTCGTGGTTGTCCATGGAACCCCAGTGGTAGGGTCGACGGGTAGCTCAGACATGTATGTTGGAACAAGACACGGGCGTAAATTGATAATATTTATATTTGTTGCTGTTGAAGATGCAATGGTCATTGCTGTGGTACTTGTTGAAATATCCATTGCTGATGTACAGACAGTGTCTGTTGTGCTTCTAAATAGGCCTTTATTGTCTGCAATTCTTTGTCCGACCGCATTCAAAATTGTTTGGATGCTTGCTGTTCTGTCTGTATTGCGTGCCTGAGCGAACTGCCTTGAAGGATTAATAGCAATGACTACAATGGCAGCTAAAACAGCAATGATACCAATGACTACTAAAATCTCTATCAATGTGAATCCCGAGTCTTTATTGTACTTCGTCGGATATAAAAAATGTAAAGGAACTATTTTTTTCATACATGAAAATTAAGAAAACATAATAACGCTATAATAATAGTTATATTATAAAATTCAATTTCTTTTTTAGCAATACATTTACCCCCAGTTTTTCTTTTTTTAGAAACAAAAAATCGCATTCTAAATTTCTTTCCAAGAAATAATTGAGATGTTTGGCTCGCTTGGTGTGGTGTTTGTGAATGAGGGATTTTTTACACTCGCTTCTATCTCTATTGTGCTCCACGCCTGAGTATATGTTCCTCTCGTTTGTATTTTTATGGTTTTTTGATGTGTCACGGTGTTTTCTCTATTATGTACCACACTGACGATAGTACACGTGTTTGACCCTACAAGTATGTTGTCTCCGTTTGGAGCGGGAGTATAAAAATAATTCTGACTTACGGAAAGTAGTGCAAGATTGCCACATGACTGGGCAATGTGCATGCTCATTGCTTTGAGTTCAGAATCAAGCGATCCACCACGAGCAGAAAAAGAACTTGTGGAGGTGCTCAACATAAGGGTCACCAGAATGATAGAAATAATAATTGCTGTCATAAGAGCTATGAACCCCTTTTTTAAATGCGCACGGTTTGTTTCCATTTTTATAATTATTTTTTTATATTTCAAACCAAGGGCGATGTTATTTGTGAAGGTAATTAGTTTCAGAAAATCGCTCTGAGAGAGTGGAACCTTTTCTTGTCTGCAGAGTGAGGGTAAAAGAAGTATGGATGGATTCGGGTGGTATGCTTCCACTTGTAGATGTATCTCGTGTGCGGGTAAAGAGTAGGTTACTTAGGGTGATGAATGAATTATTGAGTGGATATCCTGATGCGCTTCCTCTCGCTATAAGAAGATTGTTGTCCTGTATACTAAACACTATTGGGTTACCTAAAGAAATATCAAAAGGGACAATGGCGAGAGTGTTATCCGTAGAAATTTCAGAAGAATTGAGACTGGGTGTCGATATTGTATGGGTATTCTCTACAATAAAACTTATTTTGTTCAATAAAAAATTTCCTTCTTGAAGGAGAAGTGCTTTTGATTCTGTCCGACCACCTGATTCAAGGAGTGAATATGCACATATAGCCGCACTTCCCATGAGAGTCGAGAAAAGGGCAATATACACAACCACTTCGATGAGAGCAAAACCATTTTTTGTTTTATTGAGTATCTTCATGGACTTGATGTGATGATGGATAAAAATCCTCTTCTAGCAAAAGTTCCTGACGACGGAACAGAACCGACATAAAAAGTATTATTTTCGCAATCCATGCTGACACCTGCAGAGTTTTGAGACAAAAGAGTGGGTGACGCGAAAGGGACTATGTGAGTGGTGCTTGAGGTATTCCATATTTGAAATTGACCGCTTGTGGTAATAAAAAATGTAAGAAAATCCCTTACGATAAGGTCGTTTATACTTGATCCGATTTCTTGTGTACCAAGTGGATTTCGCGGTATACCTTTTGGATTTGTATTGTCAAGAATATAAAATTCTGGATGTGTTACGGTATTAGTCCTACCAAAATAGATTGTGTTTCCGACACCAAATATACTTTTGCCTGATCCAGCAGAATCTGGTGCGTCGTATCCACCAACGGCAATAGGGTGAGCGGGATTGCTCACGTCAATCACTGTCAATTCTTGGGTATTGGGTGTTGCGAGATATACTAAACCGTCTTTGACGTATAGTGCATTTATTCCGTTACCAACCGTATATCCGCCAAGCCATACTGGGGCAAGCGGGTCGTGTACGTCGATAACATTGAGCTCGGGACCTGACACGGTTTTTGATAATCCAAGGTAGATAAGTCCATTTTTGTAGAAAATAGTTTTACCAGTACCTTGAGTGCTTGAGCCAGAGACAATATTTGAGGGAATTTTGTATGTTGTCACAACTTTTGGCACAAGTGATCCCACATCTATAATCTGTAACTGACCTTTTGTAAAACTACTTGCACTTGCAACATATGCATATACTCCGCGTGACGATGAAGCCACCACAAGAGCGTTGAGTCCTGTGTTATTTGCGGGATCATTGTCGAGTTTAGAAATAAGTTGGGGACGCTTTGGGTCACTTGGGTCAAGTATAAAAAAAGTTTCTTTGTTTGAGCTGCTATTGTTTGTTGTTATGTAAAGTCTGCCCTGAAATGCATCAATGTCGGTAATGGGGTATTGTTCGTTACTGTCAGAAAGGAGTGTGGCAAAATCAGTAATGGAATTTTGTATGACGGGAAATCCCCAATTACCCGAAAGTGTAGCACTGCACGTGTCCGCATTCTCGTGATTTGTAAAATCAGTCACTATTTCATCTAGACTAAGCGTGCCGGTACGGTTGGCTTCTTTTGCCCAAGAAACATGAGCTGTAATTTTTTTACTTCCATATTCTGTGTTAGTGACAATTAAGTTTTTAAAATATATATCGTTTGTACTTGTAGGGAGGGAGTGTAAAAGTTTGAAGTCTTGTCGGGCAAGAGCTGAAGCAGATTGAATCATTTCTTCTCCGATATTGAGGGCCTCTCTTTCTGTTTGGGTATCCGGCAGGAGTGTTTGATTTGTAAAAGAAACTAGCACTGCACCGCCCAGTGTAAGAATAATAATTGCCAATGCTATGACTATTTCCAACGTGGCCATACCAGAATTATTTTTACTACTACGCGGTGCATGTTTGTTTTTCATATTTTTAATACTTTATCTGTGAGATGTGATCCGTCCTTCTTGATTGAGGGTGATGGTTGCTCCGTGTTCTGGGTCAGTGAGGACTATATCCCACATACCGATTGGTATTGTGTGCGCATTACCTGAGAGAGAAGAAAAGACTATGTCTGTAGGCCCAGATAAGGTGATGCGAGGATTGAGTAAGACAGATTCATTTTGTGAGTCATTGGGATTGTATACGTCACCTTGAAACATGCTGTATTGACTACTTTCAAAATGGATTCCATGAGCAATTCCCGTGGTACATGTTGCCCCTGCACATATGTTGTTTTGCGCATATCCCCGAACTTTTTCCAAAGCAGAAATAAGCATGTCTTCTTCACCAATAAAGGTGTAGCGACGGAATACATCTACGTTTGTTCCAAAAACTACACTTGAAATAATGGCGAGAAGGGCAATACTGAGTGTAATTTCGATGAGAGTCATGCCTGCTTGTTCTTTCATATATGTGTTTACGGGTGTAAGTTTTGAGTGATTCCGTAGATCGGAGTAATAATAGAAATAGCTACGAATCCGACCATGATTCCCATGACAACCATCAAAATCGGTTCAATAAGCGAGGAAATATTCTGTGTAAATTCTTCGACTTCTTTTTCGTAATGATCGGATATGTACACAAGTGAACGAGAAAGATTTCCACTTTTTTCTCCAACAGCTATAATATCTGTCATCATGTCTGGGAACAGGTGTCTTTGTTTGGCGCAGTAGAACGATATTTTTTCTCCGCGATTGACAGCAGAAGCAATGCGAGAAAATTCAATTCTATATATTTCGTTGCTCGTAGTTTTTTCTACTATAGGCATGGCTTCAGACAGACTTACTTCGCTTTGAAGAAGTAATCCAAGTATTCGAGTTGAATTTGCAAGTGTGTATTTTTTTGTGACTGTTCCAACGACAGGAATTCGAAGTATAAATTGGTGCCAATAACGACGAACGCGAATGCTTTTTTTGAAACCGATAAAGAAAAATATGAAACTAAAGATGGCGGTAGTAATAATCCAGTATCCAAAATGAGTTACAAACGTACTGAGAGATATAATAACTTGAGTAGAAAGAGGAAGGGTGACGTGGAGACTTCGTAGAACAGGTATGATTTTAGGAAAAAGATAGACAAGAAGAAACAAGGCGATGCCAAGAGTGGCCACGCTAACAATCAGTGGGTATATACATGCGCTGAGTATTTTACGTGAAAGAGCTTGCTTTTTCTTCATTTCTATCGCTAAGTATTCGAGATTTTGTTGGAGCATTCCAGTCGATTCTCCAAAGGCAATTATATTAAGTGCAAGCTCGCTAAACATGAGAGAGGATTTAGTGAGGCTTCGTGAAAGCGTTTGTCCTTCGGATACGTCGGCCACTATTGTATTCAGTCGCCGAGCGAGTACTTTTGATTTTGTTTGGTCTCGTAGTATAGTCAGGCTTTCAAGCAGTGACACTTCAGCTTTGATAAGAAAAGATAGTCGCTTGATAAAAAAAATTCTGTCACTCGTTGAGAAATAAAAAAAAGAGATGTTTTTAATTTTTTCCATATTATTCTTGGATGACTCGCAAAACTTCTTCGAGAGTGGTTTGTCCGAGAAGAACTTTTTCGATGCCGTCCTCTAACATACTTGTCATTCCAAGATGAATAGCAATTTTATTGAGTTGGCTTGTTGAAGATTTTGCTAGAATTGCTTCGCGTATCTCGTTATCCACAAGAAGGACTTCGTTTATTGCTATTCTGCCTTTGTAACCGCTACCTTGGCACACTTCACACCCACGCCCTTTTGAAAGATGACTTGTCTTTCTGAGTACATTACGATGAGATTCAGTATTAATTTTCAGATTTAAGTTATTTATCACATTTTCTGAAAGTAATATTTTTTCTGTACACTGTGTACAAATTTTTCTAACCAGTCGTTGACCAATGATTAGGCTAATAGTAGAAGAGACAAGATACTCTTCGATACCCATGTCGAGAAGTCGGGGGAGTGTTGTTGCTGCATCTCGTGTATGCAATGTGGAGAGAAGGAGATGTCCAGTCAGAGCAGTATTGATTGCAAGTTGAGCGGTTTCTTTATCGCGAATTTCGCCGACCATAATGACATTTGGGTCTTGGCGAAGTATTGAGCGGAGACCATTTGCAAAAGTTAAACTTGTTCGAGGATTAACTTGAATTTGTTGTACGCCTGCAATTGCATATTCAATAGGATCTTCAAGTGTCACAATAGAAATTTCTGGCGAATTGAGTATTTTGATGAGAGTATAAAGAGTAGTTGTTTTGCCAGAACCGGTTGGTCCAGTTGCTAAAATCATACCAGAGGTTTGAGTAAGAGCTTGAAGTATTTTTTTCCGGTCTAGCTGGCTAAATCCCAAACTATCTAGCGCAAAATTTTCAGCGTAATCAAAGAGAAGTCTCAAGACGGCATTTTCCCCATGATACGTTGGCATAATAGATACTCGTATGTCGACATACTGTGAGCCAGGGGCTTTGGAACAAAAATCATAACGAAAACGTCCGTCTTGAGTGGCTTGATGTTCGTCAGTTCGGAGTCGAGAGAGAACTTTAATACGTGCAATGATTTCGCTATGGAGATGTCGAGGAAATGTATACACGTCGCGAAGTATTCCGTCGAGTCGTAAGCGAATTCGAGTCCCTTGTTCGTAGGGAATTATGTGAATATCTGATGCGCTTTCCGTGTGAGCACGCTCAATCACAGCATTGATAAGTGTGATGATGGAAATGTGGTTTTCGTGAGAAAGCTCTTCTTCAACAGCATCTTTCATAGTGTGAATTTATTTTATATGAAAAAAGTGTACATTCATAGCAATTTCATGCAATAGCCTCATACAACGAGTTGAATATATTTCTTTTAAGAGTATACTTTTCAGGTACTTTATGAAATTTACCCTCGCATCCATTTTTCTTACATGTGTAGTTTTTGTAAGCATCGGCGGAATTAATCCACCTGTCGCGTTTGCTAAAACACATGCGGCTGTTTCACATTCTTCTGGTAAAAAGTCTGGAGTGACTCAGAATTTAAAATCAAAACTCTCGGTAAAATCGTCCAAATCTACAAAAAAATCCACTTCAAAAAAAGCAAAAGCAAAAGCAAAAAAATCTAAAAAGATTTCACGCAAGGGAACTTCCAAAAGACTCTGCGGAGCTAACTGTGCACTCATTGATCCAAATAATCCACCTGGGGGTTCACGGTAGTATACACTTTCGTAGTCATGTGGGAGTCGCGATGAAAAAACCAGCGTGTCTATTCGACAAGCTGGTTTAGGTGAACAATTTTCATTCTACAAAGAGTTTCTTTCAGTGCGATTAAGCCCTTAGCATGCAAAGCTGATACTCTTCCTTCGCTAACATGGATCAGGGCGGCAATTTCTCTACCTTTCATATCTTTCCAATAGTAATAATAAAGAACAAGCCATTGACGAGGTGTGACGAAAGGACGGATTTTCCGCAAGATAATTTGATGTGTTATTTTTGATTCCATCGAATTGTCTGTGTCCGAAACAAATAGTATTTCTGATGTGGATACAAGAGGAACTGTTGTTTTCGTGCTTCGAATGTAGCCGTGAGTCTTTCTTAGAAAATCTTGAATTGCTCCATGAGTGTGCAGTTTAATGAAACTATGAAGTGTGCCTCGAGATGCATCTTACTCTGCTATATGTTTCCACGTTCTTAGCATCGCTTCTTGCTCAAGGTCTTTAAACTCAATAGTTACTGGAAAGTTATGGGCATTGATATATTTTCTCGTCTGAATTTTAACTATTTTCATAGCTTTTTCTACTACCGCCGTTGTTACTGGTGTTTGTAGTTTTTTCATTACATCCTCTGTGTAAAAGAGTATACCAAGAGAGGTAAAATAACAATCAATCAGTGTAAGCACGAGACTTGTATACTCTTGCAGATAAAGAAAAGCCGCCTCTTACCCTGTAGGATTGAGAGACGGCTTTGAATATAAAACACAAAGAACGATAGGGAGTTTACTTCATACTCAACGACCATACAGCACCGTCTTGTATGTAAATAACCTTGTCTCCCCAGTTTGAAAGGTGCTCTTGAAGAATTAAAAGCTAAAGAAGTAGGATGGGGTGGATCTGCGACAATTATTGGCTCTCCGCAAGGTGCATCATCACAACTTTCAATGGAGGAGGTTTTTAATATCGTCAAAAAATAAAAGAAAGAATAAATTTTGATTTATTCAACTCATCTATTTTCTTTTGTATAATTTCCGCACATTCTTTTGCTGTGAGATGAGTTCCTCCGTTTCTTTTATTTCTGCCAGCATTCCATCTGCCATCAACTCGTATGTCAGTGTTTTTAAGACCCAGTGTTTGCAGTGTCATCCCTTTTGGCGGATTTATACCGAGACGAATCGCAACTTCATATAAACCAGGTATTATATTTCCACTTTTGTCTTTGAATGGGCTACTAACCATAATAACTGAACTGTCTGGCAACAAACTAGAAAGGAAAGCACTGTCAAATTTTGCATCTGTTTCAGCATAGGCAACTTCACCTAGAAAGTTAAATGCTCCGCTTTCCACAATAGATTTTGCTCGCTCTCTGTCGGCAAGTCGCTTTTTCAGTAATTCCTTAGCCTCATCTTCAATTTCCTCGCCATTTAGTAGTAGGTTTAGATTACGAAGTGAAAAATCCAAATCCCGTAGAGTATCAAGTGACTGCAATAAATCAGCAATGTCATTTGGTTCACCGGTATGATCGGCGGCTATTGCCGCATCAGCAAATTTTTTCTCTGGCGGTAATGTTCCTCTAATAATTGAAGAACTTAATGTGCTATCACAATCAGTATGGTTGACTACAACTGTAGCCTCTTTTTGTGAACCAAATTGATTAACATGCTCAATCGCTAAGACAGCACTGGATACTGGTCGCTCCATTGCTGCAATTGGTGCATGATGATCGATATTGGTGATGCTGTGATAATTCAATCCATATTTTTCTTCCTCACCTCGGGATTCAATATCATCAAGATAAAAATCACACACGATTACTTTTTGTTTATTACCAAATCGTTCGACGATTTCTTCGATTGAAACATGAGAACTTTCTGGCAATAATGTAATATTTTCTGCTTGCTTGGTAGCCTCTTTTCTTTCAGTTGGAATTTGATTTTGAATATTTTCTGGAGTCATAAAAATATTGTAACATAGAAAATTTCTCCGAGTTAGCCGTTTCCTACAGCCGGAACCCAGAAATTCGGATCTACGGTGTGGACAATCCGTTCGATTTCTACCGAAACTTCTCTTCCTTCACGCATGACTTTTTCCTCTCCCGTTTGGAAAACTTTTCTGTTTCGCTTTTTTGAGCTCATCAGTCGAAGTTCATACTTCGAGACAGCGAGAATTTCTCCCTCGAAATCTCTTCGCCGACGCTCAGAGATTTCTGGGCACCAGATTGTCGACACTCGCTGGTGCGAGCGTAGACCGACAATCTGTTCGAATCTCGATGAAAATCTACGATTTTTTCTCTCACACTAAAAATCGTTTTCAATTTTGGCGGTGAAATAGTAGCCTTTGCGCGAACTTTCTTTGAGCGTAAAAACCAATGATGCTCTACGCACGAAGCGCGTAGTGAAGCGAAACTAATCTGTACGCTCCGATACGAATTCCGCCACGGCACAGCGTCCACTCCACCAGACTGTCGGGTACGACAGTCTGCCTCCGTTCCCGCTGTTCCGCATCCGCCCTCATCCCCATCGCTTTTCATGCATTTTTGTTGGCGCGGGATTTCTTTTGAATTGAATGAGCGATTGGGATTTTGATCCGTACCCCATTTAGTAGACACTGAATTAAACCCTCTACACTTGGGACAAAAGATGATTTCTGTATTCAACAGGAGTCATCTTTTTCTTTTCCCACTGTTTTCTTTCTTGATTGTAGTATCTCATATATTCTTCGATTGCCAAACGTAAATCATCAAACGTTTGGCAGGAATGATAATCTAACTCATCTTTGAAATGACCAAAGAATGATTCAATCGGAGCGTTGTCGATACAATTTCCTCTGCCAGACATTGATTGAATCATTTTCAACTCTTTAATCATTTCAATATACATCGGATTAGTGTAATGAAATCCTTGATCAGAATGAATCATAATATTTTCATGTGAATCTAGTTTCAGATTTTTAACTGTTTCGGTGACTAACGTCATTTCCAGAAACATTGAAAGATTCCATGCCACTACTTCACCACTGGCGATATCTTTAATGACAGAGAGGTACACAAAACGATGATGGAACGGTATGTAGGCAATATCCGTGCAGAAAACTTTGAATGGAATGATCTGGTGGAATTCTCTCTGAAGTTTGTTGTCGAATATTATGTGTTCCATGGTTTTCTTCATGATTGCTTTGTATGGATTCTTTCTTCTGACTTTAGCGATGAGCCCATACTTTCTCATGATTCTCTGTATCTTTTTGTGATTCATGTCTGGAAGTCTCATGTTGATACTTCTCCAACCATATTTACCTTTGCTCTTGTCAAAGATTTCTTTGATCTTGATGTAGTCATTGTGGTCTTTTTCCGGCTCATCAGATGCCTTGAGCCACTTGTAGTATCCGCTTCTGGATACATCTGCTAACTGACACAGAACATTCACATCGTCATCTAACTGCCTGATGACCTTGAATTTTTCCTTTGGCCTGAGTTTGACTCCGCTCTTTTGGCCCGGAGTTTGGC
>JBBQLO010000015.1:0-17640 GCA_038327915.1 Parcubacteria group bacterium
GATATTAGTACCGTCAGTGAGGAAGAGATGGATGAGATCCATTCCTTTCTCAATGACCGACCGAGAGAGTGTATTGCGTGGAGGACTGCGAACCAGTATTATGTAGAATCAACTGTCCTACTTGAGGGGTAGCGGGAGGAAAGAACTCCTACCCATAACTATACACATATTTGATATTTTGTCAAATATGTGTCATGTTCATTATTTTGACTCAAAAAACTCTCTCTTTTAATTGCGTGTACGTGCGAGTGACTGTACAATATATATATTATGGAAGATGTACCTCCTATTGAATTAGAACAACGCGACCCAGATCTTCACAGTGCTGTAAACGGAAGTACTAAAGAGGCACTTTATGATCCCGACGAAAATTCAGCAGAAACTCCACCTGCTCTTGAAAGTAAACCAGAGACGATGACTTCTACTGAGATTCTTTCCCTACTCACAAAAATTATTGAAGGAAATGCTGGGAAGGAGGAGATGGACACGCTTGATTTTATTTTGACCGAGATGGCTCAGTCTCAAGGAGATGTGAGGAGTATTGTTGCAGCAATTCAATCTGTAAAACCAAGACCTCAATTTGTTCTAGGCGGACATCGAACTCTTGAAAAAGAAACTGACCCGCCTGACGTAGCTGAAAAAGAGAAAATAAAATATCAGAAGGTATTGTCTTTTGCCGTAGATGCCTTAACTCAAGGTGGATATACAAAAGAATCCCTGAAACTTATCGAATCCATGCCACAACCTGATGAAGACCCGAGTCAGGTTGTGGATAAAATTGATGCATATATCGCTTTGGCAGAAAAAATCAAGGCTGGGGGAGATTTTCATCCATCAGATTTACAGGAGATATTAAAAAAAGCAGAGAATTTGGTATACGAGAAGGAGGGCATTCTCGGGCCTCTATACGAAGGGAAAATATATAAACTTAAACAGTTGGGAGAAGAAAGAGTGGAGCCAAAAGTCGCGGGTCTTTCTGGAGAAAAAAATGAGTTAGTATTTACGTACAAGATAGAAGAACTTTTATTGAAAGAAAATTTGGAGATTTTTTCTGATATAGCAAAGTTGTGCGTAAGTCCAGACGATGTGGATTCATTGCTAAAAAACTCAATTCACTTATTTTTGGGTGTGGTAAAAAAATATGATGAAGAGCATCGCACCTCGCAAGTAAAAGAGGTTATTAAATATTTGTTCGAATTCTCACCCTCGTTAGATTTTAAAATACAAACAGCAAATAAAATTATGCATTTTGCTACAAAAGATGAGATCATGGGGTATTTAGTAGAAGCCGTAGAAGCCGTAGAAGCGGAAGAAGAAAAAGGGCCTTTAAGTTTGAAAACACTACAGGCTTTATCTGGTTTACGTAACGGTATTGGTACAGATTTAAAACATAGATTTGAGATCGATGAAAAAATACAAGCTTTGGAAGGCGGTCATGCACCAGAGGGAGTTGATACACCAGATGGGGTGGATCAAGAGCCCAAAGCAGGAGACCTTTTTGATATTAAGGAGGGTACGGCATTTACACAAAAGTTGAATGTTTTACTAGCTACAGCAAACTCTGACGATAGTATTATTTCTGATATTGCGAGAATATGTGCGGTCCCACTTTATAAAAATAGATTACATGTAGAAAACCCCGTACAACTATTTTTGTCTGCAGTCGATACATATGACAAAAAAAATGGGGCCTCTTTAACAAAAAAGACTATTGCAAAGTTGTTTGAGTTTTCAGAATTTATAACAGACAAAATACAAACCGCAAAAGAGGTTACACTTGCTGGTTTTGGAGAGGAAGCTTTTCTTTATTTGCAATCGGCGACAGAAAATATGGAATTAAAAGCTTTGGATCTAGAAACCTTGGAAAAATTATTGGAGGTATTGCCGTCTTCTATAGAAGAAAAAGGACAATTACTTGATGAATACAAGGATTACATACGAGAAAAAATGGTTCCGCTATATATAGCAGTAGGAAATTTTGAAAAAGCAGAAGAAGTTACTGCGGCGATAGGTGACCCTATACAGAAAAAATCTGCCGATGCCGCTATTGACGTCGCTCGACCCGTACCCACTCCTGACTCTGATACAACGGATGTTCCCCTTGTTAAGAACCCAGAACAAATAGTTACAGCTGATGTAAAAGAATTGATACTTCTGTTGGGTTTGGATGATTCTGGCCCTGAAAAAGATCGTGAGGAAGAACTGATCAAAAAACAATTCATGGGGAGACAGTATCGATTGTTTGTAAAAGCGGTCTTGGATTCTTCTTTGGGCACGAAGCATAAGCAAGAACTTGTTTTGTTTATTGCTAATGGTTTGGTGTTTGAAAAAGGAGATGAGGATTCTCTCGAGGATGCATGGACATATATGGATGGCCTAGAAGGGCAAGAGGGGTACGGACAGGTTGCTATTAATATTTGTGAAAAGTGTATGAGCTTGAAAAAGTTTGATCTTGCGCGAAAGATTGTTAATACATTACCAGATACTCCTGCAAAAACAGAATTGCTTGAGGAAATTGATGCTGACGAGAAGGAACAAGCCGATCTCGTTATGGTTGAATTGATCGGAATATGTCAGGGTATACCAGACGAGAAAGACCGAATCGTGTCTTTTAAGGGAATCGCAAGAACACAAGTCTTGAGAAATACATACAAATTGTTTGTCAGGGCCATTTTTCAATCTCAAGAAGAGGTGATTGTAAAAGATCGGCAATTACTCATGACCGTGGTCGTAGATACTCTTATCGAACTTGGTGAACAAGATGAAGATTATCTTAATGATGCATTTGAATATACCAGAAGTCTCACGGGGCGTGATGAAGATAAAAAGCGTTTTCTAGGGAAAATTTCTGATGCGTTTTTAAACCTAGGTACGGGTGCTCGTGCTCATGAGGTGAAAAGTGAGCTTGAAAAATTTAGAGTTTCTTTGAAACCGACTACTTCTTCTGAAACACCTCCTTTAACACCCCAACCTGTTCCCGGGGAAGTTCTTTCCGCAGAAAAAATAGAAGAGGAAAAAAGGATAAAAGATGAAATCGAAGCGGATCTTGATATTATTTTAAAAAATAGTATCCATATTTTTCTTCCTCTTGTTACTAAATACAAAAATGCGGGTACGATTGACAAATTTATCGAAGTTGCAGAGGAGAAATTTAAATCTGAAGAAGAAAAAAAATCTGATGAATTTTGGGATCAACTTTGTTTTGCATTTAGTGCGGGGTCGGATTACGTATTGATATCTAAGGCGGTTACATACCTGACGTACATTAAAGATCCTTCAACTCAAGCTGCTCGTGCAGAGGCTGTAGCTTTGAATGCTTTAAGATATGGTTTCGAGGACATAACGGGATCGGTTTTAGTGTATACATCACCCCGTCTCACCCTGGAAGAATTGAAGAAGAAACTTGAAGAGGAAAAGAAACAAAAAGAAGAACAAATCCAGACGGAGCTTGATGCTTCACGTAGAGAATACGCGATTGAGTTGATTGCATGGAATGCTAAGGTTAGAGAAAGAGCTGGCACATGGAAAAAAATGATGTTAAGTTTGGGTTTTGAAAGTGAGGACGCTTTATCTGATAAATTAAACAATAAGTCGTCGAAAAAAGAACCCAAGATGCCCCCTGTGCAAAAGTCTAAAAAATTCATCGAAGCGAGTGAAGAATACATTAAAGCTAAAAGACAAAAACGCGCGGAACTTCTCAAAGAAAAAGAGACTGCTGAAGCTATTATAGATGATAGAGTAAAAGGAGAACAGTTGGCTCTCGTGTATAGACGAATCATCGAACAAGCTCAAGCAGAATCAGAGGCATTGGCAAGTGCACTTGATTTTGTTTCACAGGAAGTTGATGGTGCAAAAGAAAAAGGAAGATTTAAAAAAACTCTGGAAGCGGTATCAGGGCAGTTTGCAAAAATGTCACCTCGTCAGCGTATGTATTTTGGTATTGCTCTTACTTCTGTTACCGTTGGTGGTGTGGGTATGGCCCTCGGTACTGCGAGTCTGGGGGGTGCTTTTCTGTACGCCGGGTATAGGAGTGCACGAGCGGTTGTTGGTTCTGAAATTGGTACTGGCGCGGTAACACTTGCAGATAAGTATTTGTATCAAAAGAATGCTAAGAAAAAAGAATCACAAGTACATGCTGAATACGTGGCTGAAGTTTCCAATGATCCAGAAAAATTCAAGGCAGCAGAAGAAAAAATGGAGAAGAGAATGAGGGAAGCGGCACAAAAGAAAAAGCGTCAAGGTGTGTATAAAGCAGGTATTAAAATTGCCTCAGCGGGGGCAGCAGCCTTTACCGTGAGTCATTACGAGGCATCTCTTTTAAACCATCTTCCTGGAGGTGAACAGGTGACTAATTTAGGTATTTTGGATAATGTGGATAAACATACTGGATATAGAGGCTTAATGAGCAGGGCTAAAGGGCTTTTCTCTCCTGAGCATTTAGATTTAAAGATACCTTCATCTGAAATAGTGGTACCTGCAAGCTCAGTGTCTGGAGGAGCCCTTATAAATAATCTTGATGGCGCACATACTTCTCCGGCAGATTTGACTACGTCTCACCCACTAGAAACTCCTACGACCGAGGCAACAAGATTACCAACAGACACTTCGGTGGAGGCATCGGATCAGGGTGCCATCAAGACATTTGAGAATTTGAGAGCAAAATTGATAGATAAATATAGTGAAGGAAACAATGTTCCTACACAATACAAGCACTTTGTTGATACTCCTTCCACAAAACTTGCTCAGGAATTTGGTTTCTATAAACCGGGGCAAGAATTAAACAGTGCACTCATACATGAAGGCGACCATCTTGGTTTAAATGCCAAAGGCGATTTGATATATGAAAAAGCAGGGGGAAAGATACAGGATACGTTGTTTGAACATGCATCTGAGGGTAAATCGGGAGGAGGAACTGCACATCAATTTACCGAGGATCAATTCAAGGGTAACAAGATGTTTACACCTCAGGATCATTCTGATACTCGTGTCGCTGAACAAACTTTTAGTCCACCCCCTGCTCCTTCTTTGACTAAAATTCAGCCGGACATTCCTTCACCGGAGGCACCTTTATTACAGGAAACATTGCACACAAGCACTTTGCCTGACACATTAGCCCGTCCGCATGCACCGATTGAGGGAAGTATAGAAAATCAGATTATTTCATTTAAACCAGCAGCGATTTTTGGCTTACAGCATCGCGGGCACTATTTTGCTGTGGAAAAATGGGCGGGAAATGATCAGATTATGATGGAGACACAAGGTGGAAAGTTGTCCATAGCCCAAGAAACTTTCTTTCATGGTAAAAAAACTTTTGTTTTGGATAATAAATTCCAAGACGGTGCCCAGTTTAAATCAATTCGTGAGGCGTATGTTCAATTTCGTGGTCCTCTTTTGCCTGATGTGCCGACCCATCAGGTCATACCTACAACATTTGAAGGTGGGCGAATAGACGTGGTTCATGGGTTAGGAAAGAATGACAATGTTCTTTCAGTACTTCTAAATGGTAAAGAAATAGCTAAAGGAGCAGTTGATCAAACCAATCATGCTACCGTTACCATGTTGGATGGTGTACCAAAACGACACTTTTTCTTCCAACCACATACTGTATACGACCGAGCCTTGAATCAGGCGACAAAACTTATACACAGTGACCGTACTGGTGTTTTTAACTATAAGTAAGTACCATTAAGTGCACAACAATATATTCCATGAATCCTTTATCTAAAGAAATTATATCCGAATGGGGTTTGCAGGCTTTACCAGAAGCCACGCAGATCGAAATGGTTGACCGTATTGGCCGGCTTCTTTATCAAGACCTCCTTATCCGCGCTCTTGATATTTTGTCTGAAAAAGAGCAGGCCGAACTTGATATACTTCTTGATCTGGACACCACAACCCCTCAGGATGTATTGGTTTTTCTGCATTCTAAAATCCCTACATTTGACCAGTTACTCCAAGAAGAAAAAGAAAATCTAAAAGCCGATGTGCTCGTGCCCGTTGCATAGCAGAAAAGTACGATATGAGATAAAAAGGCTATTGACTATTATTCTCAGCTTGATAGTATAGAGCATATCGCTTTTTGTGATGCGCGTGATTCCGTTTTTTTATTGGGTTTTGTTTTAGAAATACGTACCGCATTTCAGATTTACAATAGTGCATTATTAGTTTTAGATCAGTTTTAGCTTTATTATAATTTATTAAAAAATAAAAACATGGCAAATTTTGATCGATCAAAGCCTCACGTAAACGTTGGTACCATTGGACACGTTGACCACGGCAAGACCACATTAACCGCAGCAATCCTCAATACTCTTGCACGTGCAGGACAAGGATTTTCTGCTAAATTGAAAGGAGTCGACCAAATTGACTCTGCTCCAGAAGAAAAAGCTCGTGGAATCACGATTGCTCTTTCTCACAACGAATATGAAACACCAAACCGTCACTATGCTCATATTGACGCGCCTGGACATGCCGACTACATTAAAAACATGATTACTGGTGCTGCTCAAATGGACGGTGCAGTGCTGGTAGTGGCTGCTACAGACGGTGTGATGCCCCAAACTCGTGAACACGTCCTCCTTGCAAAACAAGTTGGCGTGCCTGAAATTATCGTATTTTTGAACAAATGCGACATGGTTCCCGATGTTGAATTGATTGACCTTGTTGAAGAAGAAGTTCGCGAACTTTTGACTAAGCAGGGGTTTGACGGTGCAGGTGCGCCTGTGATCCGCGGTTCAGCTCTCAAGGCTCTCGAGTCTACTGACAATACAAACGAATGGGCGATGAAAGTACTTGAGCTTGCAAACGCTCTCGACACATACATTCCAATGCCTGAACGAGATTTGGAAAAACCCTTCCTTATGCCAGTTGAAGACATTTTCTCTATTGAAGGCCGCGGTACAGTAGTTACTGGTCGTATTGAAAGAGGGGTTGTCAAAGTTGGTGAAGAAATAGAATGTGTTGGTCTCCACGACACTCAAAAATACACAGTGACTGGTATTGAAATGTTTAACAAGTCACTTGAATCTGGTCAGGCGGGAGACAATGCAGGAATTCTTCTTCGAGGTGCGAAAAAAGAAGACATTCATCGAGGTCAGGTTTTGGCAAAGCCAAAGTCAGTGACTCCTCACACAGAATTTACAGCCGAGGTCTATATTTTGAAGAAAGAAGAAGGTGGGCGACACACACCATTCTTCTCTGGCTACAAGCCACAGTTTTACATTCGAACGACAGACGTGACCGGAGATGTGAAGCTCAACGAGGGTGTTGAAATGGTTATGCCAGGAGACACAGTGACGTTTAACGTCAAACTTGTTGCACCAGTTGCACTCGAAGATAAAACTCGATTTGCTATTCGAGAAGGAGGGAAGACCGTTGGCGCGGGTGTTGTCACAAAAATCATAGCTTAATAAGTTTTCGAAAATTTTTGGCACAGCCAGAAATCAAAACAAAAATCCCTTTGCAGGGATTTTTGTTTGCACGTGTTGACCAAAAATACATTCTTTGCTAGTATAACCTACACATGTCAGCAATAGAAACAACAAAAAAAGCAGTAGTGAAAAAGTCCGCTCCAAAAGTAGGCACTAAAGCCACTAAGGGTGAAGTAGTTTCCAAACTTCGTATCCGCGTTCGTGCATATGAATACAAAATTCTCGACCTCTCCGTTCGACAGATTATCGACACTGCTCTTCGCTATGATGCTAAAATAGAAGGACCGATCCCACTCCCAACAGAAATCAAGAAATACACTGTAAACCGCGCAGCATTCGTCTACAAAAATGCTCGTGAGCAGTTTGAAATGCGTATTCACAAACGAGTAATAGATATTTTGAATCCGACACCAAAGATCATGGAAGCTTTAACGAACCTTTCTCTTCCGTCAGGGGTAAACATAGACGTTAAGATAATTTAAGAAAATTATAGTTTAAAGTTGGTAGTATAAAGGAATGACTACTCCGTAAGGAGTCCAGAGGCTTTACAACTGACCGAGCCCATGGTCTTGGGCACCATCTACGAAAACAGTGTCAGGCGTAGATCTAGTTTATACTACCTATTTTGTATTATATTTAAAAAGTGGTGGTTAAGGTACAGCAGCTTTTTCTTTTTTTTTTTGACTTTTAAAACCATATCTGCTAATCTACATCCATTCGCCATTTGGCGTTTTCTATATGAAATTCATTCTTGGAACAAAAGTAAATATGACCCAAATCTTCGATGAGAAGGGTATAGTACACCCTGTCACTGTTTTGAAGGCGGGACCTATGACCGTTACTCAAGTGAAGGAGACTGCCGGTAAAGACAAATATGCTAGTGTTCAAGTTGGATTTGGTACGCGTTCCGCGAAACGTATTAACAAGCCACTTCGAGGACATATTGGGGAAAGTAATAATTTCATGCATCTTCGAGAATTTCGTCTTGAAAAAGCTGGAGAGACTTCTTTTAAAGTTGGTGATGCAATCGAGCTTTCTGTGTTTGCTCCCGGAGATGTTGTCACAGTTTCAGGGACGTCAAAAGGTAAGGGTTTTCAAGGAGTGGTCAAAAGACACGGATTCAAAGGGGGTCCACGTTCTCACGGACAGAAACACTCGGAGCGTGAGGCAGGTTCTCTTGGAGGAGGAGGACGAGATGGGGGCCGTGTTGCTAAAAACAAACGTATGGCGGGCCGAATGGGCGGGGATAGGATCACAAGCAAAGGTTTAACTGTGGTTGCAGTATCTCCTGAAACTGGAGAAATATTTATTCGCGGAGCTGTTCCTGGGCGCAGGGGTAGTTTGGTAGAAATCAAGGGGTTATAGCAAACACGTCGGATACGAGATGTATCTCGTATCCGAGATCAAAAAATTATATCTTTAAAAAATGGAAGCAACAATTTACAATCAGACAGGTAAGGAAGCAGGAAGTATCACTCTCCCAAAGGGCGTTTTTGGTTTGCCTTGGAACGCTGACTTGGTGCATCAGGTTGTTACTTCAATGCAATCTTCCGCTCGTACCCCTATTGCTCATACTAAAAATCGTGCAGATGTTCGGGGAGGAGGTAAAAAACCGTGGAAGCAAAAAGGTACTGGCCAGGCTCGACACGGTTCACGGCGTTCACCTATTTGGGTGGGAGGAGGTGTAACACATGGTCCTCGCAATGATAAGGATTACAGCCGTAAGGTCAATAAGAAAATGAAGGCCAAAGCTTTGTACACTATTCTTTCTGCTAAATTCAAAAAAGGTCACATTCTTTTTGTTGACGGACTTAATTTTACCGATTCAAAAACAAAAGAGGCTAAAGCTATACTCGCTTCTCTTTCCGCTGTTTCAGGTTTCAAAGACATTCTTTCAAAACGAAAAAACTCAGCATACATTGCTTTGCCAAGTAAAATTACTTCAGCAGAAAGAGCATTTTCAAATTTTGGAAATCTCGAAACAGACGAGATTCGTAACATGAGCCCTCTTCATCTGATGAAATACAAATACATTGTTATTTCAGAACCAGAAATCGGTTTAGGTCTCATTTCTCATAAATTAGGAAAGATGTTGCCGGACGCATCACCGAAGATACACACAAAGAAATTAGCAGGAAAAATTTCAAGTAAAAAAATAGCAAAATAATAAACATATCAGAATGAAAACTCACGCTACATCAATTTTAGTTCGACCTCACGTCACTGAAAAAGCTACGCAATCTGCTGAATCCTCGGTGTATGTCTTTGAGGTGGCCACTCGCGCATCGAAATATGAAGTGGCACGAGCTATCAAAGAACAGTACCAGGTCATACCTGTGAAAGTCAGTACTGTCACTATGCCAGCCAAGCAGACTTTTGTTCGAGGTAAACGTGGCACACAGTCTGGTTATAAAAAAGCGTATGTATATTTGAAAAAGGGAGAGACGATTGAGCTTGTGTAAAACAGAGTAATACTGCAAAGAAAATAAGTAAGTTTCATATTTCAATTTTTATTTAAAAATCATGAAAAAGTTTAAACCAACATCACCATCTAGACGAAATATGTCTTCCATTCACTATGGAAGTGTGTTAACTGCATCAGAGCCACAGAAGTCTTTGACTCATGGATTTAAGCGAGCAGTTGGGCGTAATCATCATGGTGAAATCACTACTCGTCACAAAGGAGGCGGTCACAAGCGTCTCTACAGAGAAATTGATTTTCGATACGATAAAGTTGACGTACCATACACCATTACTACGGTTGAGTATGATCCCAATCGTTCTGGTTTTATAGGTCTTGCAGTCTACCGCGACGGTGAAAAAAGATATGTCCTACTTCCAAAAGGAGCCAAAGTTGGTGATGTGTTTGTCTCAAGCGACAAAGCCGAGGTTGTATCTGGCAACCGCTTACCGCTTCGCAATATTACTGTCGGTACTTTTGTGTATAATGTCGAGGTAAAGCCACAAGGTGGTGCTAAGCTCGGGCGTTCTGGAGGAAGCTTTATCGAAGTTGTCGCAAAAGACGCAGGCATGGTGGACTTAAAAATGCCTTCTTCTGAAGTGCGAAAAGTAAAAGAAACAGCGTGGGCAAGTGTCGGTGTCGTTTCAAACGACGAGAATCGCTTAGTGAACCTTGGTAAAGCAGGTCGCAACCGATGGCTCGGCGTACGCCCTACAGTGCGAGGTACAGCCATGAACCCAGTAGATCACCCACATGGAGGAGGTGAGGGTCGTCAGGGCCGTGGCCGTCGTCGTGCTGTCTCTGCATGGGGCAAGCCAACAGGTAAGGGACAAAAGTCTCGTACTCCAAAAAAATACTCAAATAAATTTATTGTTAGCCGAAGGAAGGTTGGAAAGAGGAAATAATGCTAAAATAAAACCACATACAAACATAGTATGTGGTTTTATTTAGTAGATATAATTTATTACTATTATCTTATATCCTAATTTAATTAAGTCATGAAAGAAATATTTGAACAGATTAAATCATTTGAAAGACCTCCATTGAAAAGAGATTATGTTGGAAATACTGCTGGTCGGTTTGACACAGGGGATATGAATTTTGAGCTATGTTCTCATGATAAAAGTAGTCCTCAATATTGTAGTCAGTGTGTTCTTGATGCGTATGCAAAAACTGATGTCGATATTTTTACTATTGATGTTGGCTCAAGTGGAATGGTGAACCCCGTTTCAGACGAGCTCGTCTGAGTGTACTCAAAAGGAACTGCAGGCGGAGGACACCAAATATATCAATATGTGAGAAAAGATAGACTCTCTCCCACAGAGTTTTGTGATTATCTTAATAATCATAAAAAAAATGATGTATCTGAAGTGGAAGTTGATGAAAGTACAGGAAACATAATTGTGTGGTCAAACATGCTCGGGAATTGGATAGGTACTGGGGGTAGATGGGGAAAAGCTTATCAAAAATTAGGTTTTCATGTTGATTTTAAAGAATTAAACACACTTTCTACTAGTCAGTATCTTAAACTGCCTTTGGCAGTTCAAGATTTTGCTGATAAGGAGTTAAAAATAATCGCTCATAATCAAACTGCTCCTTCAGAAACTGATAAGACTACAGTTATTGGAATTCCAAAAGAAAGTTCTTTTTGGTCTGTGTACAAAAAACTTACTCCGGAAGAAATAGACAGAGGAAAAGAAGAAAAAAAAGAAAAATCAAAAGAGGAATTTAACAAACGAACAGAGGCAGTGAGGGAATTTTTTGACTACTGTAAAATTCTTGTAGAAGAATATGCACGCCATGGTTTAAAACTTAATCTTTCTCCTGCTCATCTGTTTACATTTGACGAAGTGGAAAGTCGCAGATACTTAAGTGTTGATTTAGGGATCACTGAATGGGAATCAGAACAGCTTCCTTTTAATTTTATTAATCTGATTGGTTATAGTAGTAATCCACAGGATATGAGAAAAGGTGAATTTCCACGTTTTTCTGTTCAAATGCCTTATCAAAATGACTCTGTGACAGAAGAAATTCTGGAGAAATTTTTGCAAGGAGTGTTAATATTTAAAGGTCTAAAAAGTCAATATGACACACTAAAAAAGATTTACGAGGATTATAAAGAAAAATACAAACAATACATAGACAATTTTCATAAAGAATATGGCGAGCGTGCTTTTTATTTAAGCAGAGACGCAGAGTCCGGTTTACTTTTTTATTTTGGACCAAAAAACTATCAATGTAGCACAGAAGGCGTGACGGCATTAAGTCAGGATGTGAAAACATATTTGGATGAGTTGGCAAAATATGCCAATAAAAAGATTGAAGACATACAAGAGGCAAAAAGACTAAGGGAGGAAGAAAAAAGTCAAACTAATGCACCGGTTGTTTTTATTGAAAAAAGTTCTTTAGAAAAAAAATTTGAGGCGACATTGAAGGATCAAAGTGAAAACTATGCTCGAATTATTAACATTCAGGGTGGAAAAGTTCTATCAATCAAGAATTTATCAGGAGGTATTTCTGTGGCAACACCATGGGGATTTGAGACAGGGTCAAGAACAGCACAGATAAATTCTATGTCCCTTTCTTTGTCTATTTTTACAGCCAAGGGAAAAAAGATGTACGAGTATCAGCTACCGAAAGACGGATATGTTTTTTTGACAAGAAACGGGGCTAATGCGTATCGTGTTGAAATTGAGCCTGCTCTCAAACCAATTTCTGAAATTTTGTTGAAAGGCGAAGATTCAAATGAAGCAGTTTCTCCAGCTACACATAATCCATTTGGTGCATTGAGTGGTTGGGGTAGGAAGTAGTTTTAGTTGATTTTTATTTATTTGACATTCCAACCTCTTTTGTATAGTATGTACGGCAATCAAGAGCTTGTCTCTTTATTGAGAGTTTGGGGTATCAATCCAATACCACGAAACTGTGGTTTTTGTTTTGTTCAGATGATTGCTTCTCGCAACATGTGGACAGCACGAATTAAAAACAACATGACACGATCATCAAAAAAAGGTCCATACGTAGATCCTCGAGTTATGAAAAAAATCGAGGGCAAAAAGCCGATTGAAACCGGGGTTATTAAGACGTGGTCTCGTGCTTGTGTTATTGCACCTGAAATGGTTGGCTTTAATTTTGGTGTACACAATGGCAAAATTCATATAGAGGTGCTTGTTTCTGAAGACATGGTGGGGCATCGCCTAGGTGAATTTTCTCCAACAAAGAAATTTATCAAACATGGAGGAAAGATGCAGAAAGATTTGGAACAGAAGAAAAAAGAAGGTGAAATAGCGGCTGCTCAGTCCGCTAAAACAGCCGCTACTCCGGGAGCAAAAAAATAAAAAGAATCGCTCTAAATAGTATATAATTATCATGAACACAGCACACGCTACACTTTCAAATTTTCGACAGTCTCCACGCAAGTTGCGTTTGGTTGCCGATTTGGCGCGGGGGAAAAAAGTTGCTGACGCGCTCGTCAATCTAGAATTTACTACTAAACGCGGAGCACTTCCTGTGCGCACTCTTATTAGTTCTGCTCTTGCAAACGCAAAAGCACTAGATATTCCTACGGACAATTTGATCGTGACCAAAATCACAGTGAATGCTGGAAAAACGATGTATCGTCGCCGACCCGCTGCGCAAGGAAGTGCCCACCCTATCCGTAAAAGAACGAGTGCGCTGTATGTCGAGCTCGGTGAAGACCCAAAAGCAAAGAAGCCAAAGAAAATAAAGATGATTAAGAAAGAAAAGACTAACTAGCATGACACACACTGTCCATCCATATTCACACAGACTTGGTATCACGAGAGACTGGAAATCTCGATGGTTTGGCGTGAAAAATAAATATAAAGAATATCTGAAAAGTGATGTTCTTCTCCGTGAATATCTAGAAAAAAAGTTGCGCGGTAGCTATGTGGCAAATATTGAAATGGAACGTGGGGAAAAAATTCTTCGAGTTATTATTGAAACATCTCGACCGGGTATGATTATTGGCCGCTCAGGTGACGGAGCCGTACGTTTACGAACAGACATTCTCAGTTTTCTTTCAAAGAAAAAATTGTCTGCAGAAGGAGAAATTAAAATTGACATCAAAGAAATTCGTCAGCCAGAATCTAACGCAGCTATTGTTGCCCAAATGATTGCAGAAGGTTTGGAAAAGCGGATGCCGTTCCGTCGTGTGGTTAAACAAACACTTGAAAAAGTTATGGCAAATCGAGATGTTCAGGGCGTTAAAATAGTTCTTGCTGGAATTCTCGGGGGTAACTCTATGGCACGAACAGAAATGCATAAAAAAGGTCGAGTGCCTTTGCAGACATTTCGTGCCGATATCGACTATGCCCATTATGAAGCCCACCAACCCCTTGGGCAGATTGGAATAAAAGTGTGGATATATAAAGGCGAAATCTTCGAGAAAAAATAAATTTTATGTTGTTACCAAAAAAAGTTAAATACCGAAAGTGGCACACGATGCGCAAAAACCCAGAAAAAATGGGGGTTGCTTCACGTGGCACCACGGTTGCTTTTGGTTCGTACGGGCTCAAAGCTATCGGAGGTCATCGTATCCGTTCCAATCAGCTTGAAGCTGCCCGCAAGGTTTTGTCTCGAACCATCGGCAAGACAGGTAAGCTTTGGATTCGAGTTTTCCCTGATATGCCGATTACTCGCAAGCCTGCAGAAGTAAAGCTTGGTAAGGGAAAAGGAGACCTGTTTGCATACGTTGTTCCAGTTAAACCAGGCCGAGTTATTTTTGAAGTTGACGGTGTGACTGAGGCGGTAGCACGTGAGGCACTGCGTAAAGCAGGGACAAAATTGCCTGTTAATACAAAAGTAGTGGCACGCTAATTTATATATATGAAAAATAAAGATTTAAAAAACAAAAGTGCAAAGGAATTGGAAACCATGCTTGCTGAAAAGCAGAGCGCCTTGCGAACATTTCGCTTTGCCATTGCTGGTAGCAATACACGCAATGTGAGAGAAGGCAGAGCTATGCGAAGGGACGTTGCTCGAATATTGACTCTGCAAAACAGTACAATGTCCGTGAATGGTCAAATTTAAAAGTTTGTGCTAGTGTAAAAAAATGGAAAACAAAACTGATAAAAAAATACAGGAAAAAATAGAGTCAAAACACACCAAAGTAATGACTGGCGTGGTAGTCTCCGACAAAATGAAAGATACTATTGTTGTCGAAGTAAAGCGCTTTATGAAACATCCAAAGTATGGTAAATTCATTTCTATCAACAAAAAGTTCAAAGCACATGATGCTGGCAATACTAAAAAAATCGGCGAGAGGGTAGACATCGTCGAGACGAGGCCCATATCAAAAGACAAACATTTTAAGCTGTTGCTTAAATAATTTCATACCATTTTTAAATAAAAAGCAATGATTCAACCACAAACCATCGTCACTATTTGCGATAACTCCGGAGCCACTATTGGTCGTATTTTTAAGGTGCTTGGAAGTTCTAAAAAAAGATATGCCCGCATTGGTGAACTGGTTGTACTCTCTGTGCAGAAAGCTCAACCCCGCAAAACTGCAAAGAAGAAAGATGTATTATATGCTGTTGTTGTTCGTCAAAAAGCACCCTTTCGTCGTAAAGATGGTTCATATATTCGTTTTGATGAAAACGCAGTAGTTATTGTATCCAAAGAAAAACGTGAGCCTGTCGCCGGTCGCGTCTTCGGTCCTATTCCACGAGAACTTGGCGAAGCGGGATATCAGAAAATTATTTCTCTTGCTCCAGAGGTTGTATAACAATATATAATATCGACATAACACAGATATGAAAATAAAAAAAGGAGACAAAGTAATAGTGATCACAGGTAAAGACCGAGGTAAAACAGGGACTGTTACTCTTGCACTTCCACGAATAGACAAAGTGGTTGTTGGCGGAATAAACATGCTCAAGGTGCATAGAAAACCTCGTAAAAGTGGAGAGAAAGGTCAGGTTGTAGAGCAGGCTGCTCCTATCCACGTTTCCAATGTTCGACTTGCAGAAGGGAAAGCAAAAAAAGTAGTTGAAAAACCTGTTAAAAAAGAAAAGAAAGTAGAAAAGAAGTCAAAATAGATATAGATACACATTTTTATGAAAACGATCAAAGAAAAAACAGTAGAAGCATTTGAAACTCTGAAAAAAGACTTCGGATATACAAATGCTATGCGAGCACCGAAAGTGACTAAGGTCATAGTCTCTGCGGGTGTCGGCTCATTCAAAGATAAAAAGAAAATCGAACTTGCATTCGACCGACTTTCCAAAATAACTGGTCAGCGCCCCGTTAAAAAAGGTGCCAAGCAAAGTGTCGCCGCTTTTAAAGTTCGTCAAGGTGAAACAGTGGGGCTTATGGTTACTCTTCGGGGAGAGCGTATGTACGATTTTCTTGATCGCCTCATTCATATTGCGCTTCCTCGAACAAAAGACTTTCGTGGTATTTCTCCTTCGGGCCTCGACGATATGGGTAATTTTTCCCTCGGTATAAAGGAAAACACTATTTTTCCTGAATCGTCTGACGAAGAATTGAAAGATGTTTTTGGTCTCGCTGTGACGGTAGTTACTAACGTTAAAGACAAAAAGGAGACAAAGGCTTTTCTCACGTACCTTGGATTTCCATTTAAAAAAGCTTAGTTCGAGTCTTTTTGCCCAATCTCATCATCTAAAAGTCAAAAAATTTCACACAACGTACCATTAAGTACGTCTCTGAAATTTTAGACTTTTATGCGTGACATTGGCCAAAAATTCTTCGAACCCTAAAGCAATTTAATTGTTTTTAACAAAAGAATAAATAATTAAAAAAAATCCCTCAACTGAGGGTTTTTTGTTGTTTTCATTGACATATAATTTATTTTATGTTAAAAATAACTGTTATGGTAGCCAGTGGCAAAAGCCTTAAATTTCCAAGCTGGCATCTATGACAACCCCTTACTAAGGTTCGGGGTCTCTACGGAGAAAAGATGTTCTTTAAAAAAATGTTTGATGTCGCTTTGGTGATCTACCTAATTGTTGGCTATGCGTATCAAATTTCGGTATTCATTTCATGGCGAAAAGCGAGCAGGGTTCAATAAGCTTGCTGTCGCGGCAAGATGGAGGTGACGCAATGAGTGACCAGAAAATTTCTTTTGTTGAGAAGAATTTTTTGTCAATGTTTTTACTTGTTGCCCTCGTTCCAATCGGGGTGCATGTACTGACCCAGTTCTTTACTCGGGAAGAGATTCCCGCGTCGCTGTTGGCACCGAAGCCCCTTGCCACACCTGTTTTTCAAGTAGAGCCTGTGACAGTGAAATTTTTCGCCAGCTGGAGATTCGCAGGTGCGTAATTAGAGATAGTGACTAGTCAAGGTTTAGTAAGGGGTAAGTTTCCTACCCTTGTGTTGTGCAGGCGGGATATGTCCTTGTAGATGAAAAATCCCGGCAATATGCAAGATGGTTATACTATAACCATCTGGATGAGAGACGGTAAAAAAATCACATCGTTGGCCAGAAAATAGGACACTCTGTGTCCAAGGGCTGTCTTCTGAGGCGGCCTTTTTCTATGTTCTCCGAGGGGTATGCCAAATTTGCTTCACACTCTATATTTCTTTCACATTTTGTTTGACTCTCAAACCCTAATCTGTTAGTAGCTCATGAGCTTTTGAAAAGCTTTTATTATTTTTGATTTTTGGAATCTGAGATGGCAAAAACATCAGTAAAAGCCCGTGCGGCTAAAACACCTAAATTCTCTACACGAGCGACAAACCGCTGTTTTCGATGCGGTCGGGGTC
>JBBQLO010000016.1:0-17482 GCA_038327915.1 Parcubacteria group bacterium
ATCTCGGAACCTGCCCAATACATTTTTTCAATACAAAATCGTTCTTCGAAATTTAAATGATGATATTTCATATGACAAATTAAAATTAATTTTGCTAATACTTTAATTCTAACTGTCCTACTTCAAAGGTGTCGAGAGGGATATTCGCAAAGCGTCTCATTTTAGAGACGCTTTCCTTATATAAAAAATCAGATATACTCTATACATATGAACGAAAGCTCCTATACTATCAAAACCCATGTTTTCGAAGGGCCTCTCGACACACTCCTTTCACTCATTGAAAAAAGAAAGTTATTTATTAACGACATTTCACTTTCTCAAGTAGCTGACGACTATATTACTTATATTAAAAATCTGGCAGATTTCCCGATAGCAGATTCGGCACATTTTATTCTTATTGCTTCTACACTCATATTAATCAAGTCAAAATCTCTTCTTCCCGACCTTCAACTAACAGAAGAAGAAGAATCTTCAATTGAAGATCTTGAATCTCGGCTTGTTGAATACCAAAAATACAAAGAACTTTCCCGACATTTACGTGATCGTTTTGGCATGAATGTGTCATACGTGCGACAACCTTCACGAGAGAAGAAAATTGTCTTTGCGCCAGATAAAAATACACACGTAGAAAAAATGCACGAGGTAATACGTAGAGTTATTGCTGAAATACCAAAAAAAGAAATTGTTCCACACGCGGTCATTAAAAAAGTGATGAGTCTTGAGGAAATGATAGAAAGCTTGACAGAACGCATCACCAAAAGTATGAAAATGAGTTTTAAAGACTTTTCTGGACTCGGAAAAGAAGAAATGAATAAAGAAAAATTTCAGGAAAATAAAATAGAAATTATTGTTAGTTTCCTTGCTATGCTAGAACTCGTCAAACAAGGTATCATAGATGTACGACAAGAAGTGCATTTCCAAGACATTGAAATGGAAACACAGAGAGTGGGAATACCGAGGTATTAAAAATTGAAAATAATTGCGAACGACACCTATTAAGTAAATAGCATATGAATACTGAATTAGTACAAAAAATAGAGGCGATACTTTTCTATACCGCTGAAGAAATAGAAGAAAAAGAACTCGCGAAAATTCTCGAAGTACGTCCTGAAGAAATCACTGTGGCTCTCGCAGAATTAAATGAGGTTCTCTCTTCACGAGGTGTTCGGCTTGTACGACACGATACAGCTGTAATCCTTACTACAGCACCGGAAATGAGTGGGGCAATAGAAAAAATGATACGTACGGAGCGTGAGAGAGATTTGGGACGTGCCGGACTTGAAACACTGACTATTATTGCCTATAAAGGTCCTGTGATTAAAAAAGAAATTGAGTATATTCGGGGTGTTAATTCGGATTATATATTACGCAACTTACTTCTACGAAGTCTTGTAAAAAAAAGTACGGAAGAAGAAAATGGTAAAGCACTTTACACACTTACGACTGAAGCGCTACTACATTTAGGTTTGTCGCACATAGAAGATTTACCTGAATATGAAAAAATAAAAAAGACATTAGATGCACATACACACTCTGAAAAAAACACTGATACTGATGATGCCGTGGAAATAAAAAAGGAAATGGAACAAGAAATGGAAGAGGAAATGCCTTACACCGAACATGGATACTGATGATAAAAAAAATACTGGAAATCAAACTCAAATATCAAAAGGACTACTCGCATTAAATGCATTCCTGGTTGTTTTTGTCGTTAGTATGATTGTCATTATTAGTAATACCATTCATACGTCAACACAACATATACAAAAAACCGCTGAGGCACCCACAGCAGCACAGTCACATTTTACCGAAGTCTTTACTAATCTGCCTGTCGAAGCGAAGGCAGTATATGTGTACGATATGAGAGAAAATAAAGTGCTATTTGAAAAAAATTCAAGAGCACAACTACCGCTCGCATCACTCACTAAACTTATGATGGCCATGGTCGCAAGCAACCTTGTGCCCAAGAATTCGCATGTAACTATACGTAAAGAATTTTTAGGAGAAGAAGGAGATAATGGCCTCGTCACAGGCGAACGATGGGCACTGAAAGACTTGCTCGATTTCTCCTTAGTGGTTTCGTCAAATGATGGTGCTCGGTCTATTGCCTCAGTAATCGGTGCATACAATCTTCATACAAACAATTTTGATATGGGTCGAAAAGACTTTATTGCCAAGATGAACAGCACCGCTCATACTCTTGGTCTCTCACAAATGTATTTTGTGAATGAAAATGGACTCGATCTCAACTCCACTTCTGGAGGATATGGTTCTGCAGAAAATGTCTCGCAGCTTCTCCAATACATGCTCACTCATAAAAATGACATCTTAGAGGCAACAAAATATGCTCATACTAAATATTCATCTACTATAGCTAATCACACCGCTCAAAATACCGATATCCTTGCAGGAAAAATTCCAGGGCTTCTTGCATCTAAAACAGGCTACACAAATCTTGCAGGTGGCAACTTGGCAGTAGCATTTGACGCGGGATTACAACACCCTATTATCATTGTTGTCCTCGGTTCAAGCAAAGATGGAAGATTTACAGATGTATTAAAACTAGTCAAAGCAAGTAGAAAATATGTGCAGAGTGGGGAGTGAGATTAAAAAAGCCCTTTGATATTATCGCAGGGCTTCTGGTAATACAGAATATGTCAGCTTACACCGAGTAGGGCGGAAACCATTTGTCGGAGGTCGGTGCGTGAACCGAAATGCGTGAGACCGAGGCGAGCGTAGTGGGCTTCATTACCGCGAGAATAGGAATTCCAAACCACGATGGTCTTTTCCTTCATGTCTTCCGCGATAGCCTTTGCCTTCGCCACACCGGCACCCAAGTTGTTGCCGACCACGACGATGTCCACTTCCTTGCTCGTGGTCAGCTTCTTCACGGCTTCGCAGACCTGGCGAGGAGCGGAGTACACGTTCATCGAGCCCCACTGTCCCTCCTGAATCACCTCGAGCCTGACGCCCTGTGAGGTGAGGTCGGGAAGATGCCACGGGGCGTCGTCCAAAAATAATACTCTAACAGTTTTCATTCGTACTCTCCTACTGACTAGTAAAACATATTATAAATATAAAGTCAAGCAGTTAAAATATCCTTATTTTTGGACATTATTTTTACCTTTCGCTATACTCTAAATATGTGTGGTATCGCTGGATTTATAGACCCAAAAAATATTGGAAAAGAAAAAGTCATTGGAGACATGGTCTCGGCTATTTTTCATCGTGGACCGGATCAAGATGGATTATTTGTGGATGACTACGTTGGGCTTGGTATGAGGCGACTCTCGATTATTGACCTCTCCACAGGTAAGCAGCCGATTTCATCTGCAGATGGAAAGTCTCTCATTTTTTTTAATGGCGAGATTTATAATTATCTTGAATTACGAGAAGAACTACTCGAGAAGGGGATTCAATTTAAAACCGAAAGTGATACAGAAGTTATATTGCACATGTATCTTACATACGGTCCAGCAATGCTTCTTCGACTGCGAGGAATGTTTACTTTTTGCATTTACAATACTGAAACTCATAAAATTTTCCTTGCACGAGATTTTTTCGGTATCAAACCTCTGTATTATTGGAAAAAAGAAAATGTATCAAAGAGACTCTTTGACATTGTCGCTTTCGCCTCCGAAATAAAAAGTTTTCTGACAATTCCTGGATTTGCGCCAGAGGTCAATGATGATGCAGTCTATAATTATCTTTCATTCCAATACAACCCGCTTGATGAGACTTTTTTCAAGAATGTATATAAGCTACCCCCCGGCCATTATATGAAAATTGACACTGTGACAGGGGAATCGAGTATAGAAAAGTACTGGGAATTTACATTTGACCAAAATGAAAATTTAGAGAAAGAAGAAATATCAAGGACGGTCTTTGCTACGATGCAGGATTCTGTTAAACATCATATGATCGCCGATGTCCCTGTTGGAGCGTTTCTTTCTGGTGGAGTGGATTCGAGTATTATTGCTACTCTCATGCAACGAGTTAGAGGTGACAAAAAAATAAAAACATTTACTATCGGCTGGGATAGTTTAACGGAAGGAAAAGAATCTCGTGAAACTTCTGACTTTTTAGGGACTGACCACACCGAAATCACTATTAGTCCGAATGAATATTTTAACATTTTGCCGAAAGCTGTCTGGCATTTTGATGAACCAGTAGCGGATCCATCTGCTATTGGACTTTATTTCGTGGCAAGAGAAGCACGTAAACATGTAACTGTCGTACTTTCGGGAGAAGGGGCTGACGAACTTTTCGGTGGGTATAATATATATCTCGAACCATTTGCTCGTCGCAGACTGACATGGATTCCCCGAAGTTTATTAAAAAACTCGTTGAAAATTTTGAAATTATTACCTTTCAAAATTCGTGGTACAAATTATATCGACCGTGCATCACAAAGGCTCGAAGACTGGTATATAGGCAATGCCTCCATTTTTAAATCTTGGGAAGTTGATTTACTATGGAAAGGAGATGTGAAAAACATCCAAAAATATTCTTTACTTCCACTATACGAAAATGTGAAAAATGTCAGTGATTCGAGCAAAATGCAATATATAGACATTCACACATGGCTTGTGGGAGATATTTTGGCCAAAGCAGATAAAATGACCATGGCACATTCTCTTGAGCTACGTGTACCTTTCCTCGACCGCAACGTATCTGACCTCGCTCGAACTTTGCCTGATAATTTAAAATGGCCAAATGGCAACACTGAGGGCAAAACAAAATATATTTTACGCGAAGCGTTCAAAGGAATTATTCCTGAATCAACTCGGAATAGAAAAAAACTCGGTTTTCCAACTCCAATCCGAAACTGGCTCGACGCTTCACGCCAAGACATGTACGATACGATTCTTCAAAATGAATATATTAAAACACATCTAAATATAGTCTTTATTCAAAAACTGATTGATGATCAAGTTTCCAAAAAAACAGACAATACCCGCAAAATTTACCTTCTCCTTATGTTCGCACTCTGGCACGATACATACATCACAGGAAAGTATACCGACAGTATTGCACGTAAAAAATAGTTAGTTTCGTGATATTATACGCTTATGTATACACTCGTAGATGTTATAAAAGTAGTTGTTCCTTCCATTCTCACTTTCTTTTTGGGAATCCTCATTACACCCGTGTTTACAAATTTCTTCTATAAACACAAAATGTGGAAAAAGTCTGCTAGAACGGAAGCGGGGGATATTACTTCAGAAGATTTTAAAAAGCTACACAACACATCAAGTGAACTTTCCACTCCGCGAGTAGGAGGAATCATAATTTGGGTGTCAGTTCTACTCACAATCGGGTGTATATATCTCATTTCACTTATTTTTCCAAATGACGTGACAATCAAATTAAATTTTCTTTCACGAAGCCAAACGCTCGTTCCGCTTGGCACTCTCATTCTTGCCTCACTCATTGGTTTAGTTGATGATCTCTTACAAATATTCGGACAGGGTAGTTATGCCAAAGACAGTATCGTATATCGTAAAGTAAAAATTTTTTCCGTACTTCTTATTGGTCTTGCAGTTGGTTCATGGTTTTATTTTAAGTTAGAGGCCACAATTATTCATATTCCTTTCTGGCACGACATTTCTCTCGGAATTTGGTTTATTCCATTTTTTATTGTTGTCATGCTCGCAGTGTTCTCAACATCAGTTATTGACGGTCTCGATGGTCTTTCAGGGGGTGTCATGGCGACCATTTTTACCGCGTATGCCGCAATTGCCTTTGGTTTTCATCAAGTAGACACAGCAGCTTTCTGTGCAGTCATTGCTGGTGGTATTTTGGCATTTCTGTGGTTCAATATACCCCCGGCCAGGTTCTATATGGGAGAGACAGGAATTCTTGGCCTCACCATGACACTCTCAGTTATTGCCTTTTTAACACATTCTGTTCTTCTCCTCCCCGTCATCGCATTGCCTCTCGTTGCAACGTCTGCATCAGTTATTATTCAGATCAACGTATATAAATATTTTAATAAAAAGCGAGTCTTTAAAGTCGCACCGCTCCACCACCACTTCCAAGCCATAGGGTGGTCCAAGGAAAAAGTGGTGATGCGTTATTGGATTATTTCTATTATCTTTGCAATTATCGGCACTATTTTGGCTATCGTGAGTTAAGAGTATAATTTTTTATTTAAAAATTCTATTTCTTTTCTCGTTATGTTGACCACATGCAAGAGTATCAGAACCCTTTGCCTATAATAAAAAGTGAACTTATTTATTAGAGTATGTTTTATTTGTTGTGGGTAAACTGGTCAAGATATTTTTGAAACACCCCCCTAACTTTTTCTCTTTCTGTACTTAGATCTATAATATAATTTCTATAACCATAGGAACCTGTCCCAATAGGATAAAAACCAAGTTTTTGCAACATGTTATCTATATTCTTGTTTTGTACTTGCATATTTAACGTTCCAATTCTAAAGTCTGAAATAATTTCTAACAATGCCTGAACTATCAAAACCGACCCATAATGTTTATCTCTATTTTGTTCAGTTACATAGACCAATTTTGGCTCACCTATATTTTCTGCAGGATTATTATCTAACTTTTCAGCAAATTCCCTAGATTTAGTATATAAAGAAATAAAATAGTACCCTATAGGCTCTAAAGGTTTGGTAGAAGTAGATGCAATACGAAAAGACGTTACATTTTGTCGACCTATTGCTAAAGAAGGTTTCGTATATACATTTCCATCTAAAGTGTGGATGTTATCTGCATCCCGATAATCACCCTCTCGAAGTTGCATAGATACTCCACTGGCCAATGGTATTTCAATGGAAGGAACCTTTCTGTTTAAAGACTGTTCTAAAGCTATTTTGGCTTGATATACCTCATTTTCCAATCCAGAGTTAATGTGTAAATCCTCCTCGTAATTCATAGTTCAATAATAACAAAAAGTGTTTGTGGGTAAAGCAAAGAGTCTTTCTATTTCACTTCAAGCCCTCTTAATGTTAAAATACATTTGACATATATTCAGTATGAAAAAAATTCGCATTGACATTCCATTTCTTATTTCGACCATTATTTTAGTGGTGGCTGGTTTTTTGATTTTTTCTTCTGCATCTCTCGGTCTTCTCTCTACTCAAGCGAGCAAATACGGTAATGTCGCTTTTAGTCAAACATTTTTTGGACTTTTTCTCGGTTCAATTGCATGTCTCATTGTTTCTAATATCGACTACAAAATCTACCGCAAGTATTCGCTTTATATTTTCGTGACAGCGGTCATAGCCAATCTTCTTGTTTTTGTGCCACATATTGGTTCTTCACACGGCGGAGCAGCACGTTGGATTTACATTGGTCCACTGTCTTTTCAGCCGTCAGAACTATTAAAAATTGGTTTTATAATTTACCTTTCAGCATGGATAACACGAGCAAAAGATAAAACTGGAAACTTCAAAAAAGGATTTCTACCTTTCATAATCCTTACTGCAATAGTGGGAGCACTACTTCTCAAGCAACCCGACACCGCAACGTTTATCATTACTTTTGTGGCCGGTATTGCGGTGTATTTAGCAGGAGGGGGAAAGTGGAAATACGTTGCAATACTCGCACTAGTCGGAATTCTTGGTATCGCGATTCTCGCCAAAGCGCGCCCATATGCAATGAGTCGAATCACTACTTTTATGCACCCACAAAACAATGCTCTCGGTTCAGGTTACCAAATTCAACAATCTCTTATAGCCATAGGAAGTGGGGGATTTGCCGGTAGGGGATTTGGTCAAAGTATTCAAAAATTTAATTATCTCCCTGAACCTATTGGCGATTCTATATTTGCGGTCGCAGGAGAGGAATTCGGTTTTCTCGGGGCGACATGTATTATTGCATTATTCATATTTTTTGCTTTTCGAGGACTTAAAATAGCTACTCGTGTTCCAGATACATTTGGTAGACTTATGGTCGTTGGAATTGTTATACTCATAGTGTGTCAGGCATTTGTAAACATTGGTGCAATGGTGGGAGTGTTACCACTTTCAGGGGTACCACTACCTTTTGTATCCCACGGTGGCACAGCCCTCTTTATGACACTGGTCGAAGCGGGAATAATACTTAATATTTCCAAATCGGCTCAAAAAATTTAGAGACAACTAAACATTACTATGAAAATACTATTTACCGGTGGCGGTTCAGGTGGACACTTTTACCCTATTATTGCCATCGTAGAAGAACTCAATGCACTCGCAAAAGAAAACCACCTTCTCCGGCCGGAACTCTTCTACATGTCCACAGATCCCTACAACGAAGGTCTGCTCTTTGAAAATAATATAACTTTCAAAAAAACATCTAGCGGTAAAATACGGAGATACATGTCTCTGCCAAACCTCATAGCAAATTTCTTTGACCTCTTCAAAACATTTTTTGGAGTACTCGGGGCACTCTGGACAGTATTTACAATCTACCCCGATGTCGTATTTGGAAAAGGTGCATATGTTTCATTTCCAGCACTTTTTGCTGCCAGAATTTTTCGTATTCCTGTCATTATTCACGAATCAGACACCTCACCAGGCAAGGTGAATGCCTGGGCAGGGAAATTTGCTACAAAAATAGCCATCTCGTATCCAGACTCTGCTAAATTTTTCTCCCCCGGAAAAACAGCCTATACAGGCAATCCTATCCGCAAAGAAATAATGGAACCCCTCACGGCAGGAGCGCATGAATTTCTTCATCTTGAGACAGGTGTACCTGTTATTTTTATTCTTGGTGGTTCACAAGGTTCAGAATCAATTAACACCGCCATCATGGATACACTGCCCGAACTTGTCTCAAAATATCAAATTATTCACCAAACTGGGAAAAAAAATATAAAAGTGATAGAAGAAACTCGCGACGTGGTACTTCAAAGTAATCCGCACAAAGATCGCTACAAGCCTTTTGACTATCTCAATGTGCTCTCTCTGCGCATGAGTGCAGGTGTGGCAGATTTAGTCATCTCTCGTGCAGGATCAACCATTTTTGAAATTGCTTCTTGGAAAAAAGCCTCTATTATAATTCCAATCCCAGAACCAACTTCCCACGACCAACGCACAAATGCCTACGCATACGCCCGGACAGGAGCATGCATTGTCATAGAAGAAAAAAACTTGACTCCACATGTACTTGTTGAAGAAATAGAAAGACTTCTTGGAAATACGTCTGAGAGACAAAAAATGGAAAAGGCAGCAGAAAATTTTACCCGTCGCGATTCAGCTCGTCTCATCGCGAAAGAAATCCTCACAATTGCCTTGTCTCATGAAAAATAAATTGTAAACAAAGAATGGATAATATACCTTCACAAAAAGTAGTCACCCGATTTGCACCATCTCCAACAGGATTTATGCATATAGGCGGAGTTCGTACTGCACTTTTTGCCTACCTCTGGGCACGCAAAAACAACGGCACATTTATTCTACGTATCGAAGATACTGATAAAGAACGAGAAGTGGAAGGATCAATCACACACATCCAAAATTCTCTTAAATGGCTAGGTCTTAACTGGGATTATGGTCCAGAAAAACCGGGACCGTTTGGTTCATGTATTCAATCAGAGCGGCTATCAACTTATTTAGAATACGCACACATACTTATAAAAAAAGGTTATGCATACCCTGATCCATACACTCAAGAAGAAGTAGAGGGATTTAGAAAAAAGGCTGAGGAAGAAAAACGAGCCTTTCTTTTTCGAGATCACCGCCCTAAGGAGTTTGGAGTCTGGGATGGTACGCAACCACTTCGGTTTAGAGTGCCTGAAATAAAAAGGTATGCATGGCATGATGAAGTGCGAGGTGACCTAGAAGCGGGACAAGAAGCACTCGATGATTTTATTCTTATTAAAAGCGACGGTTATCCAACATATAATTTTGCCCACATCATAGACGACCACAATATGCACGTCACGTGCGTCATTCGTGGTGAAGAGTTTATTTCCAGCACGCCACGGTTTCTAAGTCTCTATGATGCACTCGGTTTCCCATATCCGCAATTTGTTTCTGCTCCGCAAATTCTGCGAGATGATAGAACCAAAAAACTTGGTAAACGGGACGGGGCAAAAGATATTTTGGAATATAAAGACGAAGGCTATTTACCTGAAACAATGATTAATTTTCTTGCACTCATTGGATGGAATCCGGGCACAGAACAAGAATTATTTTCAAAACAAGAATTAATTGAAAAATTTTCTCTCGATCGAATCCAAAAAGCTGGTGCAGTATTTAACGAACAAAAACTCGACTGGATGAACAAAGAGCATATGAAGTTAATGCCGGAAAAAACACGTAATACAGAAATACTGACGTGGCTATCAAAAAATAACCAGATTTCCACATCTCCAAAATTACAAAACGTGAATTTCATGTCAAAAATTTTTCCAATAATTTTTGACAGAATTTCAAAATGGAGCGACATAAATACTCTCAATGAGACAGGGGAGTTGGCTTACTTTTTTAACACACCTCTGTATAAAAAAGAACAATTGTCGTGGAAAGGGGAGTCCCCTGCCGAAGTAACAAAAAAATACCTCGCCCGTATAATCGAAATTCTTGAGCTGGCAAGTCTAGAGGAATTCGACAATGTAGAGAAAATTAAATCTCTTATATTTGACTACGCGACAGAAACTGGTCGTGGACAAGTACTCTGGCCATTACGTGTCGCACTTTCAGGCCTTGAAAAAAGTCCTGATCCATTTACTCTTATTTATATCCTTGGTAAAGAAGAATCTCTTGATAGAATCCACTATGCATGCACACTCCTTATATAAAACTTTCTCGCGATTTAAAAAATTATTTGGATCATTGCTGTTTGTAATCCTCTGCACTGACTGTGCGTGTGTGTCGCATGCCGATACGGCAAGCGACCTGCAACAAAAAATTACTGAAAGAAATGCCCAAATTAAACAATTAGAAGATCGAATTTCTACCTATTCAACAGAAATAACTCAAGTTGGAAAACAAGCCAGTAGTCTCAAAAATGTTCTTAAAATCCTCGATATAACGCAGAAAAAACTTTCAACAGACATCACGGCAACAAACCAAAAATTAAACAAAACCAACTTAACTCTCGAACAAATTAAAAACCGAATAGACGCAACTGAACAACATATCAACAGAAACAGATTTGCTCTTACCCATACACTTCAAAATATCCAATCTTTAGAAGGGGACTCGGTTGTTGTAACCATACTCTCCGCAAAGAATGTTCGAGATGTATGGGACGATATCGAGACTACTACCGAGGTGCAAGCACAGGTGAAAGACCAAGCGACCCAACTCATAGCCCTAAAATCAACTCTTACTGTACAAGAACAAGAGAAAGAAAACCAAAAAAATACACTTGTTAATCTTACCCAAGATTTAAAGGGTAAGAAACAAGCGGTTGATTACACCAAACAACAAAAAAATGAACTTCTTACGAAAACAAAAAATAAAGAACAGACATATAAACAGCTTATTGCAGTGACCGAAAAACAAAAGACCCAATTTGAAAAAGATGTTTTTGAATTTGAATCTCAGCTCAAACTTTTTGTCGATCCAAACGGGTATCCATCTCCACGACATGGAATTCTTTTTTGGCCACTTGAAAATATTTCTATTACACAATTATTTGGTAAAACGATTGGCGCAGAAAAGTTGTACGTATCAGGATCACATAACGGTGTAGATTTTCGAGCTTCGATAGGAACGCGCGTAAAAAATGTTTTAGATGGGGTAGTGGTTGGTACGGGAAATACTGATACCTACCCTGGTTGCTATTCCTTTGGTAAATGGGTCATGGTTAAACATGAAAATGGTCTTTCGAGTATATACGGACATCTTTCAGTCATATCAACAAGCAGAGGCGACAATCTCCACACTGGTGATCTTGTGGGTTATAGTGGCAATACAGGATACTCAACCGGTCCACATCTACATGTTGGCATCTATGCAACTCAAGGTGTTCGAATAGAACAATTTGTAAACAGTAGAGGTTGTAAACAAGCAATTATTCCTCTCGCAGATATTAAAGCCTATCTTGATCCAATGAAATATTTTCCCGTTCGTTAAAAGATCAGAACGAGATTAGAATTTTTTTAATGTATTGAAGGGTATAGATAAGTTCGCTTTACATATATTGTGCGAACCTGTATATTTACATCTATACCTAAACAACATACCAAAATGCCAATTAAAAAAAGTAATAAACCCATAATAGAATACATACTCCCCTTTCTAGATTACTGTGAAATCGAAAAAGGTTTGTCTTTTAATACACAAAGAAATTATAATCAATATTTAAAATTATTTACGGGTTGGCTCAAAATTGAAAAAAAAGAAAAAATGCTTCCGCATGAATTATCAGCAGAAGATATTTGGAATTATAGATTGTACCTTGCACGCACGTACAAATCTCCAACTGGTAAGTATTTAGGTAAAAAGTCTCAAAATTACTACCTCATCGCTCTCCGTTCCCTACTCGACTTCCTCGCTGATAGAGACATCGAAACCATTCCATCTTCTAAAATTAAACTTGCCAAACAAAAAAGTGATGAGACTATCTCTTTTTTAGATGTACGTGATATGGCAGAAATGCTCACAGTACCAAATATACAAACTGAAAGTGGCCTTAGGGACCGAGCAATTATAGAATTATTTTTTTCTTCTGGTATGCGTATTTCTGAACTGACAGCACTTAATATTGACCACGTTTCATTTCTCCGAGACAAGAGTCCGGGGAAAACATTTGAATTATCTATCGTCGGAAAAGGTAAGCACATACGAACAATCTTTATTTCACCTCGGGCAGCTGAATGGCTCCGCACGTATCTTGCAAAAAGAAAAGATATGAATAAGCCGCTCTTTGTAAATAATTCTAAGGAAAATGATCTCAGCCGTCTCACTCCCCGCTCTATCCAAAAAATGATCTCTCGATGTGCCATGCTCGCTGGTGTGTCAAAGAAGGTTACACCTCACACATTGAGACACACATACGCCACAGATCTCCTCAATCGTGGCGCGGACTTGCGCAGTGTTCAGGAATTACTCGGTCACAAAAACGTCTCTACTACGCAAATCTATACCCATGTTACCAATAAAGGCTTACGCGATATACACGAGAAATTTCACGGAGGCAAAGACATCAACGACAAAAAATAATCTTTCGTTTTCAACTGCAAATTTTACTTCATTATGAACCACATTACTATGTGCTATAATCGCCTACACATATGCTCACTGAAGAAACAGAAAAAGAAATACACCAGCTCTTTGATTTTACCCTCATTGTCAAAGGAATTCATGCACTTTTTGAAATAGTGGGTGGGTGCGTTCTCTTTTTTACGAGCCCTGAGAGGGTTATCCGATTTATAGATTTTTTCGTATATAATGAAAGAACCGAGGACCCTCGAGGTTTTTTATCGCATTATTTTATTTCTCTTACTCAAGATTTCTCCGCCAGTTCTAAAGCTTTTATCGTCTTCTACCTCCTCAGTCACGGTATTATAAACAGTGCAGTACTTTATGGTTTGTGGAAAGAAAAACTATGGTCATATCCTTTTTCTCTCATAACTTTGGTTGGGTCAATTATTTACCAGGTCTATCGCTACACACATACGCACTCAGTGTGGCTCATAGCACTCAGCATTCTTGATATTATCCTTATTTTTCTCGTACGACACGAATATATTATCGTCAAAAATAGATACCAGAAAAGACTCCGTTAGAAGTCTTTTCTACTCACAATGATATAAGTCCAATTTGAGCTGATTATTTAAGATTGAGTGCAAGCGATTGTACACCCTCGTACTTACCCCAACATGGTCGAGACGAGTTCCAAGGAGTAGTCCCCTCTTTTTCGTAGATCTTGCGAGCAAAAGCTATATTGCCTTCAAGTGTATAGATATTGTAATTGGCTTTTTGAGCCTCATCCAAGTGATAAAATTCATTTATCTGCATAACGCCGACATCCTGATTGTTTACCACCCCACGACGGACATTTCCATATGAATCAAGTTGTCGAAAATGTGACTCACACTGAGCAATGCGTATCATAATGGGTGCGTCAGAAAAATACTGTTTAACATACTCTTCGGTCGACATTCTATGTTCCACCTCTTTCTTAGGAATTTCACGAACAAGACTCACTTGATCTGGCTTAGGTGTCTCTGCAACGACTGTTGGAGCTTGAACTCCAGAAAGGGCAGAAAAGGCCATAAACAAACTAATTGCGGTAAAATTTAAAATAATTGTGTAGTAAAGGTAATAATTCTGGAAGATAACAGGATGTTTTGTCGAGAGAATCTTCACATGACATTTAGAGAATGACTCAAACAAACAAAAACTCAGCTATGCACTGAGTTATCATATAGTAGCATACATAGAGTATGCTGTCAATAATAGACCACGAAAAATAGACTTTGAAAAGTGCCAAAAACTGTAAAATACGGCTCAATAAAGGCCTTTATTTCCCTACATCACTGGACCTTAGAATTCTTGATAAATCAATGACCGAGGCTCAAAGTGAGCTGTGATGCTAACAGGCCCAGTTATGTTCAATACGCAGTCTCCTGTACCTGAGCATGAACCCGCGGGTGAGGTTGTCCAGCCAATAAATTTCCATTGAACTGTATCTGGAATTGCCTGAAGAATAACTGTCGAGCCTTTTGGATATGTTTTTGAACAAACCCTTCCACACGATATGCCGTTATCAATACTCGTTACCGTGCCTCCTACGGTTTTGTTAACACTAACACTGAACGTCGGCAAAGGCGGGGCGGGAATTACAGTTTTTGAAAAAGAATTACTACCGTTGGAATTACTACACCTGAGGGTGAATACTGTAGGATTTGTTAACCCTAAGACAGGTTCACTGCCACCGTTTTCAGATTTTCTACCCCTCCACCCTCCAGATGCTATGCACAAATCGGGATTATTACCTGTTACCCATGTCAATCTAGTATCAAGTGGTGTAGGTCCAGTTAAAGGGTCGGCAAATATAGTGACTATTGGTGCTCTGCTTGGTGGAACATTTGTTACTGTAATTCCTCCTGGCTGTCTACAAACCTGACCAAATACTTGAACACCATTTTGAATCATTTGAAAACTAAAAGGGTAGGTACCTGGTGCACTTGGCGCTGTAAAAGTAGTAGTAAATAAAGCTGACTGCCCAGGAGCAGTAGGACTATAAGTATTTGCGAGAGAAATTTGATTTGTTCCAGAACCCCATACCGATGTATTAAGCGGAGAAAAACTCAGTGCGTGTGCTCCGTCGGATACTGATCTACTTATATTAGTCCATGTCTTTGAACCTGAATTTTTCATTTGTATCGTTCCAATAAAAGAGGATCCTGGAGCAACGGAAGTAGGGGCATTTACGGAAACACATGTGGCATTGTTTGCTCCGCTGTTTACAACGAGCTGTGTATCCGCAGACTGAGTATATGTTTGATTGAGGACGCTATTATAAATACTTCCATTGACTGTAAGGGTGTAAGTGTTCGCAGGTATAGCTCCTGCAACTACAAATAATGTAGCTGTGCGATACGATGTTACTGAACCGGAGCTGATAGTAAACATATTTTGATCAAAACTACATGTGGCATTTGTGGGGCAACCTGATACAGAAAGAGTTAAATCCCCTGTTCGTCTGGTGTTTATGTTTACCGTGTATGAGGTGGTGTCCCCGGGATATACAGTGCGAAAAGAAGGAAGAATGACAATATTGAATGGAGTTCCAATAGAACAATCGGATGGACACGAGCCAGGTGTTTCTCCTGGGTCACAAATACCATCGTAGTTACATGTTGGTGCTCCACAGAGAGGATCTACTTGTTGACAGGCTTTCACTGCACCAAATGGCTGACATGAAGTCGCACAAGGAGTGTTTGGTGGTTGTGGACAATCTGCATTTGAGCTACATCCAGACGAACCTCCAGTGGAGCTGCCGCCGCAAACAGGGTTGACTGGATCACAAGAGTCTGTACAGGATGTAGCTGAATTAGAGGTATTTGCACACGATGTTCCCAAACACTCGTAGTGAGTACCCGTCGGACAAGAATTACCCGGAGGAGTGACTGGTGGGGTAGGATTTAGGGGGCTAGGCGCACCACCACATGGCCCAGGAGCTTCATTTTCACCACAGACACTGGTTGCTGGGTATGAACAAGGCGTGGGAGTACATGCATTTAAACTAAAACAGGTAAAAATACTTGGTCGTGATCCGCTATTGTCAGTATATGAAGTATTAACACCTCCACAAGTAAAATTCCTAGTATATTCAAAGTAATGATATGAATCATTGGTCGTACCACAACACATTTCATCTTCGTCTGAACCACAGGTATACGAACTATAGAATGCACACCTCTCATTCTTACATACAGAAAAAGCATTATTTTGCACACAACTTGAATCAGACGAAACAAGAGGATAACCGGTCGGGGCAAAACAACCTCCACCAGATATAACCCCAGTACATGAATTTTTACACGAAGAATCGCATGCAGATGCTGCGGGTGTCGCATATTCAGTTGCGTCATCGAGTGGCGTATTACATGTACAAGTTTCCCCAATAGTCCTCTTGCATATAGCGGAAGCATCTGAAGTTTTCGTAAATACAGACTCAAAGGATGTTACTCCTGGGCACTGCTCTAACAAATCTGTTGTATTTGCACAACCATTTGTGTGTGTGCACGCAGATGTGCAACTTGCTATTTGACTACCGGGACAACTGCATGTTTTTGGCTGGTTAATCGGACATTCACCGGTATTTGTAGGACAATATGTTTGTGGGCCACTGTTGCAAGTGAGTGCATAAGCAGAACCTGTTGAAAAAATAAAAAGGAGAAAAACAAACGACCCAAAAAAAAGACTCGGAAAATATTTCATATACTATATTTTATCATGAATTTTCAAATACAAATAATGTAAAAACAAACATGTGGACAATAAAAAAGCGGCCAACTGGGAGGAAGGCCGCATAGAAATTGAAAGGGTCAAAGTGAAAGTGAGAAACTTGCGAGTTTCTCACTGAGAAACGAGAATCTTGCCAAGATTGAGCTTGTAATACTGACCATCAACGCTGGCATAGATCTCGAACAAAGTAGGATCCAAAACGTCCGAGAGATGCAACTCTTTCTGCATCTCAAGTGGAATTTTGAAAACATATGCATCTAGGGCTGCATAACCTTTAACTGCCCAAGCACCTACAAATGCATCTGGAATAAGTATTCCATCAATCCATATCAGAAATTTGGCATCGTTGAGGATCGGAATATTTTCTACCGGCACCACTCCTGGTGCCAAATCTTTCCCCCTCCCACCGGAACCATACAAATTGAAGTAGCGATTGCTAGGGTCATTTCCTGAGTCTTCAATATATAAGCGTAACCCACCCGTACTGTCCGGAGTATGGACAGCCGTAGGATGACGGCCAATTATATTTATCCTCACTTTTCCGCTCATATTCCGGGAAGTCACAGAAACTTCATTTTGACCTTCGGGAATATTTGGTACAAT